>PKZR01000094.1:0-2518 GCA_003133815.1 Limisphaerales bacterium
CGCCGGCGACAATGGTGTTCGCGGGAAGCCCGCACGCCTGCAGGATGGCGCAGTCAATCACCGAGCGCAGTTTCTCCGACGTGAGCGGCAGGCCGTGATAAATGAGGCTCCGGTTGCGGCCGACCTTGGAGCGCCGCAACACTTCCATGCCCTCGGCCATGCCGACCTCGGCCATCGTCAGCGCGGCGGAAATTTTCCGGACTTCGTCGGCGGACTTGATTTCGCGCCTCGGAAAAAATCCCGCGCACGGTTTCAGCTTGATGCCCAGCTTCTTCAAATCCCTGGCCAGCCCCAGCGGAAAATTGTCCGGCACGATGGCGCGGCTGATTTTCTGTTCGCGCAGGATTTCGCGGATGACATGCGCATGGCGCGGCGATTTCACGCCGTCGCGGCGGAGCTTTTGCTGGATCGTGCTCAACGACAATGCCCGGCAGTGCGGCGCCTGCTTCCGGGCGCGGTCAATTTCCAGGTCGCTCAGGACGATGATGGGCCGTCCGAAGTTCAGGTAGATGAACGGGTCGGGCACAAACAGGCCGGTGGCGTAAAGCATGTTCGCGTCGCGCTCGCTGTCGGCGACCATGAGCAATGTTTCTGATTTCATTTTTCAATCGTTCTCCACCTCGTCCTCGTCCTCGTAATCGAAAAAATCGAGGACGAAGGACGAGNNAGCTTCCTGTCAACGGCGGCGGTGAAGATCGGCACGCGTGGATATTTCTTCTGCACGGTTTCAATTCCTTCCGGCGCGGCGACGAGGTTCACCAGGCGAATGTGTTTTGCACCCTGCTCGGCGAGAAGGTCCAGCGCGGCCACGGCGCTGCCGCCGGTCGCGAGCATCGGGTCAATCAGGACGACTTCAAACTGTTCGAGATTTTTGGGCAGGCTCTTGTGGTAGAACATCGCGCGCAGCGTCGTTTCCTCGCGCTTCAACCCGATGAACCCGACGCGCGCGTGGGGGATCAATTGCAAAATGGAATCCAGCATCCCCAGTCCCGCACGCAAGACGGGGACCAGGACGACTTCGCGTTCAAGCTGGAAACCGTTCGTGCGCGCCAGCGGCGTCTGCACATAGGTTTTTTTGACGGTGAACGAGCGGGTGGCCTCGTAGAGCATCAGCGCGGCGATCTCGCCAAGCAGGCGGCGGAACTCCTGCGGCTGTGTCCGGTGATCGCGCAACCGCGTGAGGTTGTGCTGCACGAGCGGATGCGCGATGACGGTGACGCCCTTCATTTAATCTTCCGGTGCCTGCCAGAGAAAATACATGCAGTCGGCGCGCAGCTTGGGAACATCCACGCCGAGATCGAGCTTGATGTCGTGCGAGGCGCTGCTCTGGCCGAACATCGAGAACAGGTCGGAAATGTCGTAGTGCTCGCGGTATTCAATCAGGTTGGCGTCGTTGCCGTGGTTCGCAATCTGTTCCGCGCGCTTCACCGCGTCGTCAAAGTCGCCGATTTCNNCCGTTCTTTTCGTGCGCCTTGCTGCGGCCGTCGGAGACCACGCCCTTGAACTTCTGATACGTCTCGTCAATCAGCGCCTGCACCATCTTGCGTTCGCCGGAGGGGATTTCATTCGTGCTGCGGTCGGGGCTGAGCATGTCCTTGTAGAGGCCGCTCTTGTAGGTCATCGGCAGGACGCCGAGCTTGTCCATCAGGCCGCGATAATTATATCCGTGCATGATCACTCCAATGCTGCCGGTGATGGTCAGCTCGTTGGCGACAATCCAGCGGCATGGCGCGGAAATATAATATCCGCCGCTCGCCGCGAGGCTGCCCATCGAGCAAATCACCGGCTTGCCCGATTCATCCTCAAATTTCACGATTGCCTTGTTGATTTCGTCCGAGGCCATCACCTCTCCGCCCGGTGAATCCACCTTCAAGATCACCGCCTTCACGCGCTTGTCTTCGGAGGCGCGGTCGAGCTGCGCCTTGATCACATCCACCATGCTGTTGCCCTCCTGGTCCGCCGTGCTGCCGGAGATGATGCCGTCCACGGTGACTACGGCGATTTTGGTCCTGGAATCGTTGTCCTCAAGCATGCACTCGTCGAGCTTCGGCCCGATCTGCCGCGCGCTGCTGGTCTTGAAGCCGGAGTTGAAATTGTTGTTGAAACTCAGCGCGTGCGAGACGAACTGCGTGAAATTTGCGAACAGGCTGACCACCAGCAGCACGATCACAATGATCGCCACAATCATCCAGCCACGGCTCTTGCGCGGTTTGGAGGGCGGCGGCGGCGTGATGACGGGCGGCGGCAGCAGCGACGGTGGAGCGCCGGGGGAGGTGAATGAGTTGTCCATAGTTTGCGAAAACTAACTCAAGCCGGGCAGGGGAGCAAGGCGGATTGAACAATCCTCCCATTCATCCTCATCCCGCTTCTCGTCCTCGTCCTCGAAAACATGAATCGCGGACGAGCACGAGGACGAGGAGGAAATAATTCACCAATACTGATGCACCAGCGGACGGATTTCCTTTTCGTAAATCGCC
Organism: Limisphaerales bacterium; assembly: GCA_003133815.1. Classification (GTDB taxonomy): domain Bacteria; phylum Verrucomicrobiota; class Verrucomicrobiia; order Limisphaerales; family UBA11358; genus UBA11358. The sequence goes on from PKZR01000094.1 coordinate 2,478, forward strand.
CCAATCTTTTTCATCGTGCCTGCCGGCAGCGGCGGCAAATC
>PKZR01000094.1:2562-4992 GCA_003133815.1 Limisphaerales bacterium
GCCTCGCCCTGACGGTTGAAATTCCGGTGGTCATCCTTTGCGAACTTGCTGTCGCCCGTGATCTTGCCGGACAACATCCCCGATGCCAGCGGCACGCGCGCCAGAATCCCAACCTTGCGCCGCTGCGCCTCCGGGAAAAACAGCTCCGCCGGACGCTGCCGGAAAATGTTGAAGATGATCTGCACCGACTGCACGTTCGGAAACTCAATCGCCTTGAGCGCCTCCTCCACCTTTTCCACGCTCACCCCGTAATGCCGCAGCTTCCCCGCCTTCACCAGATCGTCGAGGATGCCGAACACCTCCGGCATATAATATACCTCCGTGGGCGGGCAGTGCAGTTGCAGCAGGTCAATCGCGTCCGTGTCCAGGTTCCGCAGGCTGCGGTGGATGAACGACGTGAGGTTGCTGCGGCTGTAGCCCCCGGCCGTCTGTTTGGGCAGGCGGCGACCGGCCTTGGTGGCGATGTAAAACGGTTCCTTCCGCTCGTTGCGCAGCTTTGCCATCAGCCGCTCGCTGCGTCCGTCGCCATAGACATCCGCCGTGTCGAAGAAATTCACCCCGCCATCCAGCGCGGCATGGAGCGCGGCGAGCGATTCCTTGTCGTCCACGTCGCCCCACGCGCCGCCGATGGCCCACGCGCCGAAGCTGATTTCGGAAATTTTCCAGCCCGTCCTGCCCAGCTCGCGATAATTCATGCGCGCAAGTTAAATGAAAATCCGCCCCGCGCAAGAAGCGAACAGACGGGGCCGTGCCGGGAATGTTTGTGCCGGGCAGGGGAGTTTAATCAGACGTTCCGGCAACCCGCGCGGAGGAGGCGCAAACTTCCTGAACGGCTAAAACAACATTTTGAGCCATCCGGAGAACTTATTTAACGGTCCGGCCAATTGGCGCAACGTTCCCGGCAATTCTTTTAGAGCCTGCTAGAACTTGTTCAGCCTTCCAACGAACTCGTTCGGAGGCTGCTAGAACTTATTTAACGGCTTAAAAAGTTCGTGAAACGACTGGAAAACCTCAAAACCATCAAAAAAGTGCTCAAAACAGGTGGTGACAACTCAAGAATTTTTAAAAGAAAACGCACATTTTGAACCGGGCGGATTTCTAACAAGTTTAATTATGTCATGAGGAGCAATCATAAAAACCGGCCCAACCGCAGTAGGAGACTGTAAAACTCCAACCGCAACTTTCCCCGCACTCATAGCGACCAAGCGACCTTCCCCGCCATAGATATGCCCGTCATTTGTTCTAATTGAAAAATTGACCAACTGCCCATGCACATCTTCCGCCGTAAATTCGTCGTTAATTCGAACAACCGTGTTCATGCTGAATTCAAATTCCGAGCCGCCTGAATTTTTTACAATTCGATGCAATGATTCAGAAGCAATGGAAATTTTCGCAGCATTTATAGATCCGTCGTTTTCAGTCAAATTATAATTCACAGCAACGCGCACCAGCCCGTCTTGATTTTGGACTGCTTCAAATTTCGCTGCGCCTTGATAAAACTTTTTATGGCCAATTTGAATGTGAACAAAAACCGTTTTGCCATTCAGTTCGTCGGCAGTGTATTTACATTTTGAGAAATCGTAATTCAATGTGCTTTTAATAAGCCCCAATTTTGGACTTTTGCAAGCCGGGAATTTCATCTGGTGAAATTGTTTCCATGGCGAAATGCCACCGGCAATCTGTCCTAAACTTTTTCTGCAGCACCGGCCAGATGTCGCGACTGGCGCCTGGGCAACATGTTTTTTGCCGGGCGGGAATGCGCGACGGTTTCCGGCGGCAGAAATTCACGGAGAAATTCCGGCGTCTCGCGCCGCCCGGCCCGCTGCCAGTCCTGCCAAAAAATTCCGGCGACGATCTTGGTTTCCAGTTTTAATTCGACCGTGAGAAATTCAAACAGCAGTTCCATCAGCCGCGCCAGCGCGATGCTGTCGGTGCGGTTGAGCTTGGCGTAAAGCCAGTCGCTGAACCGGAGAAAATTATTGAATGGCGACGCGCCGTTGTTCCAGAGCAGCGGCGCGGCGGTGACGAAGTTGCCGCTGTTGCCGACCAAGTCCCAGTATTTGGCAAAGCGGCGCAGTCGCTGCATCGTGGCGAAATCGAGCAGCCTGTTCTGCAAAATTTCGTAGGGCGGCTGCGCGTGGTAAACCATCTGCCACTGCGCATCGTGACGCACAATCGGCGTGCCGCGCAGCCGCTTGAGAATGCCAACCTGAATTTCCTGCGGGCCGAGCGCGATGAGTTGATCGAAACCCGCCGCGAAACTCTCCAGCGTTTCGCCGGGCAGGCCGACGATCAGATCGGCGTGGATATGAACTCTGGTTTCGCTTCGCAGAAAATTAAAATTGTCCGCCAGCCGTTCGTAATTCTGTCGGCGGCTGATGAGCGCGCCGACTTCGGGGTTGAACGTCTGAATGCCGACCTCGAATTGCA
>PKZR01000377.1 GCA_003133815.1 Limisphaerales bacterium
ACCGCGCATTGCTCCACTTCACCACATCATACCACAAGACTGTCTGCACCGGTTGATTCGCCGCGTTGCCCGCTCCCGTGTCAAAAAACGTATACCCATTACTCGTGGCGTAGCTGTATACCAACTGCCATTGGCCGTAGCTCACCAGATTCGTATCCATGTAAAAAGCTGAGACATAGACGTTCGTGGGAATCGCATCGCTCTCCCCATCTAGCGTGTCACCAATCGTGAACGAACCGGTGGGAATGAAAGCCATGCCGTCGGCTGTGGTGGTCGGAACTTGCATCAAACGAAAGAACCTCGCTGTCAAGGTATTGGTGACGGTCACGGCGGTCTGCGAACCGTAAGTCGCCGGGACGTCATCGGTGGCAAAAACCCAGTTCGTCGAGGCCAGATTGGTGCTGCTTTGCAAAACGTAGTCCGTAGCGGTTGCTGGCCAATAAAGCAGGGATTGATTGTTCGTCGGCACAATTCCTAACGCCGGTTGCGCCAGCACAGGATGAACGACGGCCAGCAAGGCCAGCCCGATGAAAAAACACTGGAGTTTGGTTTTCATAAGAATTTAGATTGCCTCATTTGTATGAGGCTCTGTTCTGACAGTGCGTTTTTACATCTCGGCCAATAAAAATACAACTGAAATTGGCGGCAGTGTCGGCGGGAGTTCAAAAGGAGAATGTTGCGCGAGTTCAAAAGGAGACAGATTTAGAGGGAGTAATTTCCGAGGATTTCCGGCCAAGTGTTAATCGGAGGTGCTGGGGCATGGGTGACGGCCCAGAACTGGCGCAGGGGATGATGGATGAGGGTGATGCTCGATCGTTTGGTTGGGGCAATGTGCCAGCTTTGACCCAGAAAGTCGATCTGGTGGTCGGCGTTGACGCGTCGTTTCAAATGGAGTGCCAGATGCAGGTTTAGCAGCGTTGCCGGCGGACAGGGACGAGTGGCCGTGCGTCTTTCGGCCAAGGCTTGCTCCCAGGCGGCATTGGGGCTGAGGCTGGTGGTGCGGCAGAGGGTGGCATTTTGTCGTTCAAGCTCCCGGTTTAGCACGATCTGTGCGGCGGCATAATGGGTGACTTTTTCATAAGCCAGAAGTGCTACCAATCGCTGTTGGAGGGTTCCTAAAGGGGTCAGTCCCCGGAATTGTAAAAGGGTCATCCCCGGGGATTGAAACCAATCCGTTCTCGCGGTTCGCGTAGTTCGTGTATTTCGCGGTTCACCTCATCCGGCCTGCGGCTGAATTGTTTTTCCCGTTTAACCCTCACCTGTCCTGCATTTTTAAGAATCGCACTTACCTCACCCAGCCTCACCCCCAGCCCCTCTCCAATCCGATTAGAGAGGGTGGCGTCGGACTCTCCCTTCCCATCCGGGAACGGAGAGGGAATAGGTTTCCGCTTTCGCGAGCGAGGAATCTGTGCGGAGCGGAGAGGGGACAGATTTTGTGCGGATTTTTAATGGGGACCGTAATTAGAGTGGGTGGGTATGCATACTCAAAAAAAAGAATTGGCACGTGCTCGGAGGGGCGTGCAAACGGCTCCAAACCCCTGAAAATAAAAGTTTGACTGATTTTTGAACCGAGCTAAAAATGGAGACATGAACCAGAAAAATTCAACTTCCGTCAGGAGCTTGGACTTTTGTTAATGATACTGTCAGGCGATTATTTGCCATGAACATTCACATAGACTTCATCAGCGATATGCTAGGCCTGTTGTTTTACCTAGCTACAGCAATCATTGGTTACACGCGACATGGCAGTCTGCCGTGGGCTATATTAGATTTCTTTTTTGCACCAATTGTTTGGTGCAAATGGCTCATATGTAAGCAAGTAAATTTGACGCTTATCAAGAAGAGCTTTGCTTTCTTTCTTGAGTAGCTTTCATCACCCCACAAGTATTGTGAAGCCGCCAGCTGGAAGCCGGGGTTGGAATGCGGAATTAAAACAGGCTTTCTGAATGCGGCGGTGGCAGAAAATTAAAAATGGAGTATATTGAACCGGCTCTGATGGCCGACAGATCTGTGCAAAAGGTTCCTCCGATGTTCAGGTTTTGCTGTTATCAGGGCCATGGTGTTATCTGCGGTTTGGCAAATTCCTTTCGCCTTTTCCAAATAGATCAAGTCTCCCCAGCGCGGAGAAGAAATTATTCAGAGACGGAGACGAGCGTGTTCTTCCGGGTTTCCTCATTGACGCCATCCAGAATTCCTGCCGCCGCCGGCAGGATTGGACGCAAAATTTCCACGCGTGAATTCAAGCCGATGACGGTGTTGCGCGCTCCGACGGAAACCAACCGCCGATACCAGTCCATAAACGCCCGGCTCACGACGATCTCCTCATCCCGGCCGCTAAGTCCCACAACCGGCTGCGAAGACGCCGTTGCGCAGAGAATCTGCGCGGCCACGGCGCGGGGCGGTCGTTCGCCGTTGATGGTGCGATTCCAAAATGGCAGCGCCGCCACTATTTCCTGGCTCAAAAGCAGCACCTCGGCACGTTGCGCGACGATGCAACCGTCGTCCGGCAACTGGCGGATAGCTTCGCCCGTCCAGTCACGCGCAAATTCCAAAAATTCAGGTTTGCTCAATGCAACTTCGCCGCCGAGCCGCCACGCAACAGCATTGTGGGCGTCGGCCTGCACCAACTCGTTCAATTGTTGCAGCGCTTCTATCGGCCTGTTTTGTGCCGCAAGAAATTTTGCATAGTCCACTTTCAGTTCCGACAACCTTCCATTTTCCGTCAACCCGGCCTGGAAGGCTTTTTCTGCCCCGTCAGAGTCACCCAGTTTGAGCAGACTCATGGCCAGGCAATGATGCGGCGCGGCGGTATGGATTTCCTTGTTGATTGGGGCGAGGCTGCGCTGGTGGCGTTTCGCAAGGCAATGCCGCATCTGGTCGGCACCTTCACTGAACCGGCTGAGTTCAAGATACGACAGCCCAAGCGAGAAATGCAATGTGGCCGTCAATCCACCATGCATCCCGGCCAGCGGCGAGGTGAGAACGCGCACAACTTCGTCAAACCGCTTCGCCGCTGTCAGCCGCGCACAAAATTGCATCAGGAATGTCTCGCGAAGCTCAGGAACGATTTCGGTTGCAGGTTTCGTTAAGAGAGTATCGAAAGCCTCCTCGTAGCGCATCAACGCCCCGGCTTCTTGTCCCGACCGGGCCAGTTCCAGGCCCAGGTTCATCAACAAGTGTGGTTCGTCCGGCAATTCCTCAACGGCGCGTTTCAGGAGATTGAGGTTGCGTTCGATTTTGTTCCGGTCGCGGGTCACTTCGGCCGTGTATCCATGGTGAATGAGAGTTGCGTCGCCAATACGGTTTTCCAGTCCCCATTCTGCGCGCTGCACTTCGATGCTGCTGAAAACCTGCTCGTGGACCCGCCCGACATAAAACAGGCCCGGCGCGTTGCGAAAAAATCGCGGCACATAGGAACAACCATCCGCCTCGCGGCCCACGTCCACGATGGGAAGACGCCATGCCATTACAGCCGGATTGATCATGGCCAGTTTTAATTTATCGAGGCCATCGGCGGATAATTCCTCGTCCGCATCCAGCACCAGCACCCAGTCGCCGGTGGCATGTTCCAAGGCCGCGTTGCGGGCGGCGCTGAAATCGTCGCACCAGGCAAAGGCATGGATTTTAGCGCCGAATTCCTTTGCAATTTCTACCGTGCGGTCCGTGGAGCCCGTGTCCACAACCACAATTTGTGATGCAATCTCGCGGATGGATTTCAAACACTGTCCGAGAAATTTCTCTTCGTTTTTAACAATCAAGCAGACTGACAAGTTGAGGGTTGAGGGTTGAGAGTTGAGGGACTCCGGCAGTTTGAGCCACTCCGGTCTGGCACCGCCTTTGAGGCGCTGGTTCAAGAATTTTCTTGCCGGTTTCCAGCCCGGGGCGATGCGGCGGGCGTGGTCGGCGCAAAGTTTGGCGGACTGGCCGTCGCCGACGGATTGCGCGATTTCTGCAAGCAACAAGAAGGCTTCCGGATGGAAAGGCCGACTGGCTAATGCAGACAGTGCGGCTTCCCATGCAGCCCGGAATTTTTTTTGGCGGACCAGTTCCCGGGCCTCGGCCAGATGGCCGGACAGGGCGCACGGTGGCAGGGTGATTTTAGCCTTTGTGACCGTGCTGGTTTTTGTGGAAGACACTTGCTGCTGTGCAAGCTGGCCGGCACTCATACCAGCGCCGGCGAGTTCGTGGATGCGCCGTGCCATGATCGGGGCGGAATTTTGCCAGGAACAAAATTGTTTTGCATGTTGGGCGGCTAGTTGTCCGCGCTGGCGTGTTTCGGCGGGTTTGGCAAATGCCTCGCGCAAGAACCGTCCGAGTGCGGCAACATCCGGTTCCAGCAGCCAGCCCGCACCGGCCAGCTTCATGCCGCTGATTTCGTGTCCGAATATCTTCCGGTCGGCAGGAATGCGCCACGCAAAAGTGTCGCGCACAAAATCGTCCGTCGCACCACCGGCGGTGACTATGACGGGCAGACCGGCGGCCATGGCTTCGAGCGCGGGCAAACCAAATCCTTCACCACGATATGGCAGCACCAGGCAGTCGCACGCCGTGTAAAGACCGGGCAGGGCATCCGGTGGAAGCTCCTGGTTCAGATATAGAATTTCCGGCGCATTCGGCTGCAATTGCGCGGCGCGGATCTGCGATTCGAAGGTTTGCCCGGCATAAACCGTCTTGCCGCCAAAATCCTTGATGACGAGGCAGATGTCGTCTGCATCCGTGAAATTTTCCAGATAAGCTTTGAGCAGCAGGTCCGGCCCTTTGCGGAAGATTGTTCCGCCGACGAAGAGAAATTTGAATTTCTTTTGCGTGGCCAGTTTCATCGGCGCGACCTGCGGATGAAATTTTTTCAGGTCCACGCCATTGGGCACGACAACCACCTTTTCATCCGGCACACCGGATTCGACATAAACCCGGCGGACGTATTCGGAAGGCACCCAGAATTGATCAACGCTGGCAGAATCCTTCAACCATTGTTCCGGCAGCGATCCGAATTCCCAAGGCTGGATGACGACCAGTTTGCCGGTTTGCGGGCGCTTCCAATCCGGCGGCCAGGCGTGGCGGATGGTGACTGCGGCATCCTTTGAAGCGATTGCAGAGATTTCGCCGGCCAGATGTTTGAAATCAGGCGACGCCGATGCGCCGTTTGAAATTCGCTTTAAACAGATTTCGGGAGAAGATTGAAGCACACTGGTAAATTCACGATTGACGTGCGACAGGCTGCCATGGTCGAGAAAGGATCCGATCCAGTCCACAATTGTGCTGCTAATTTTCAATGATGCGGTGTTGGAGGAACCCGTCTTTGCAATCGTGGCGGCCCGTTCGACATAATCAGGCCAGCAGTGTTTCAGGAATTTGGCATCCGCCGCCGGAAGCCGGCCGGCCGCTGCTGGATTTATTTCGGTCAAAGCTTCACTGCAAAATGCAATCTTCCATTCCAAGTCTTGCATTTGAAACAGAAGGTTCCATGTCGCAGCAGCCGGATTGAGCTTTTGATGCAAACCCAGTCCTTCGATGAAAGCGGAACGCCGGACGAGGAAGCTCTGCGGAATTGCGTCCAAGATGTTTTCGCGCGCCGGCATCGTCAGTTTTTCCTGCCACTGGCGCGGCGACGGAAAAACGATGCCCACCTTGGATGACGAACGGATGATGTCCAGCATCGCCACGTCCCAGCCTGTTGACAACGGCGTGTTCCCATCAAAGAACATGACAAATGGTGAGGGGGAATTATCCACGGTCAAATTCAACTGCTCATTCCAGGTTTGCTGCGGGTGGCGTTCCATTACGTGAAGCCGTTTGATTTCATGACCGAATTCTTGCGCAATGGCCATCGTTTTCTTGTCATCATTCGCCGCCAGCAGAAAGATTTCACAATTCTTGTTGCGGATTGAAACCGGTTTCAACTGGTTCAAGCATTTGCGCAGGGAAACAGTATCGCGCTGGGGTGGAACCACGATCACCAATTCAGGCTGTACTCCATCTTTGTCGCCGCTTGAGTTGCACAACAACATTGCCTTGCCGCACGAAAAGAATTCGGAAGCGGCCCGTGGATTTTCCATCTGAAAAACGCCTTGCGGCCAGTGAATGCCGGCTTCGCCGAGAATGCGCGCGTAGCCCTGTTTGCGGAGTTTCTCCCGGTCGCTCGCACCGCACATCGGCTTGAAGGAATCGGCGAAGTAATAATCGTCCAGAGGCAATGACCCAAAAATCGCCAGTTCGGCCTGCGTAGGAAATGCGGCGGCCCGGCCAAGGATGGGAGTGAAACCGCAATCCACATCCTCCAGGATTCGCTGCGACAATTCCGTCTTGCCATCGAGCAGGCCTGGTTTGGTGGCGCGGAACCAGTGCCAAAGATTTTGGAACAATGCCACACCTTCCTTGAACCGGCGTTGGCGGCGCATGGTCGCCTCGTCGAAACGAACCTCATCCAATACAGGGGTCACTTTGCCGTCTGGCTGACGGGTATAACCCAAGGTGGTGCCGACGGGCGCGACGAACGATTGTTCAACAAATGCCGGCGAACGCAGGAAGGCGTGGTAAAGATGTTCCGGTCGCCCGAATGATCCCAGATAATGCCGCACATCCAGCGATTCAAGAATTCGCGCCGCGGAACCTTCGCCCGTGAGCAAATAGCATCCAACCATGTGGGTACGGTTTGATTCCAAATCGAAGATGCGTTTCAACTGCGTCTGCGCGGAGGCGTTGTAACCGATGTCGCACAACCCGATGGCATCGCCCGATTCAAGCCATGGACGGAGGTAGTCGAGAACCTTTCGACGTTCTTCTGCGCTCCGGGCCTCGATGCGGCTGGCGATCTCGGGGGAAAAAAGAAATTTGGCCAGCTGGAGCACCCGTTCCCGGGAATCGGTTTTTTCTTCGAGCGAAAAGGGCAGATGCCGCGCGCTTTCCGGCGCAATTCCGAAATGGGCGAGAATGGTTTTGACCGGCAGGGTGGAGCGGCGCACGAGCCAGTCAATCACGCCGTCAGCCGTTAATCCTCCCAGAGCCGCCAGGGCCGTGGCCTTACGGTTTATGTAGAGCGGTTTTATTTCCAGATCCAAACCCCGCACGTCCGACTCGCATTGTAGAATTTGTGCAAACAATTCTCCTTCGCGCATAAATGCGCCGACCTTCCTCACGCCGCTTGCAAGATACTGGTCGCACGCCCAGGTGGCGAAGCGGGTCAGCACCGGACCGAGCAAAAGGGCGCCCATGCGTCCAAAACTTCCCTCGTCCGTATTTTCCGGAAAAGCACGCGCCGCCAACATGCGTAATGAATTTGCATTGAATACGGGATTTTGCCCGCCGAGCAGAAATTTTTCGCGCTCAAGGATTGTGTTGGTTTCCTGGGTGGCCTGCTGGTAATGGCATCCGCGCACGCCGGCTTTGCGGGCACCGACAACGTCCGGCGCTGGATTGTCACCGATGTGGAGCATTTGATCAGCTTCAAGATTCAACGTTTTAAGTGCGTGCCGGAAAAGGTTGCCAGTGCCCTTGCACACGTCGGCGTCGCAAGAGGTCAACATTGCATCGAAAATTGACGGATCGAATTGATTGGCTAGCAGGATTCGGCGCAGATGGTCGCCCGAAAAATAAATGTCGGAGACAACCAAGACGCGCAAGCCGCGTTGCCGGAGATGGTGGATGAAGCCGGCCATGACCGGATTCAACATGCAAAGATCACTTTCCACACCGTGCTCGATTTCAACTCCTGCAGCCGGGTCTGTGACGATCGAATCCATTTGCTGGTAGATTTCGCGGATGTGAATGTCTTCCAAGGTCGCATCCTTGAGCGCCTGACGTTCACGGGTCTTGTATTCCGCGAGACGTCGCAATGTTTCAAAATCATCGGCTGAAATCGTTGAGCGCAGCATCTCCTTTTGCCGCAGGCGGCGGCCCACTTCACGAAAGGCATCTACGGGTTTTGCGACCAGCCGCCAGACAAGTGTGTCAAAGAAATCGAAGGAAACGGCACGCACGCGACCGGAGCTCAACTCGATTAATTTGTCGGCTCGGCACAGCGACTCGTCGTACTGCCACGATGACATCTGGTTCAAAGTGCAAATTTTGTTGTCGGTCGTCATGCTTGTCGGGTTTGGATGGTGAGTTGATTGAAAATGGCAGGACGTTGCAACACCGGGTTTGGTTTTGGCCTGGACTGGAGTCGATCCTGCAGTTCAATAATTTTCAGGTAGAGTTCCAGACGGTTGCGCTCAAGCATTTCCAAAAGCGGACTGGAAGTGAAAGGACGCAGCAGCTCTGTCAGCCGGTCGACCCATGGCGCCGTGCGGCTGTAAATGATGCCAAGACCCAACACAACGGGGATGACTTCAAAACGGAGATCGGGACGGTGGGCAAGAAAATCCTCAATGGCCGTGCGAACGCCGTTGGCGGGACCGCCTTCGCGCAAGGCGAAAGAGATGCCGCCGCCCCGCAGACCTCCATTAATCATCCCGGGATTGTCAAGGGTGAGGCCAGTTTCACATGAGTAAGGTTGACGAAATGGCAATGGGACCGCGCCGGGATTGTAATACATGTCGCGCCGGCCGCACGGCCAGCAGACATCGTGTTCAAACACCAGCAGCGGTTTGTCCCCGCGGGCCGCGGCGATCAAATCCAGTTCCGCACGCACCGTGAAATAATTATGGTCGCCATCAATGACATAGGCGTCGGCACCGGCCAGTGCCGGCAGGGCGCTGATGCTGGCATCCTGAATGAACTGGAAATGCGGATTGTCCCGGTTGGCGGCGATGAATTTGAATGCGTCGGGTTTCGGCGTGGGATCAATACTGATGAGCTTGCCGGCTGCTTGGATGGCAAAGGCGTGGAGTTCCCGTGTAAAGCCGCCGTATTCCGAGCCAATCTCAACGATCTGGCGCGCGCCAGCCAGCGCCAGTGCCGGAAGAATGATTTCGCCAAATAAAGTCAGGGAGTAGAGATAAGGGCTGGTTTTCATGCAATCAATCTGCATTTTTGAATGACCGTGGAGAGATCTGCGGATACGAGCGTGATTCATGATAAAAAGTTTCGCCGGAACCAAAACCAGCGGCTGGCAGCGCGGGAACGCGTGGGGATCCCGCCGACTTTTTGAGCACAAACGCCATGAACCGATTTTCAAAATCAAAATCAACATCCACAACTTCAAAATGATCGTCGCAGGACGCGCAGCCGATGGCCAGCTCGTTCAAAAAACTCAAGTGTGCCTTGCTGGAATGATTTAGATACGGCAGCGGCAGCAGGGCAATAAGCAAACCCTTTTCGTTTAGAACTTCCCCCATCCGGCGCAGAAGCGCATGCAATTCAAGGCTGTGTTCCAGCTCATGACGGAAAAAGATAGCCTGGGCTTTCTGCCCAATGCGTTTGGTCCATCGCAAAAAGACTTCCGCGTTGCAACAATGCAAAGTGTGCGTGTCAAAATTGTAAGTCTGGCGCGCCAGTTCCACCCGATGAGTCGATGACTCACAACCCATGACTGCAAAGCCATGCTGACGCAGGCTTTCCATCATTTCACCACGACCGGCACCAAAATGAAAAATGGAACCTTTCGCCGCATGCAATCGTGATTCGTATTGCCTTACAATGGCTTCATAATTTGCTTCCGCCCATAATGCGTCGGTTTCGAATTCATCTGGAAGAGCGGTTTTGTCAGATTTTACGGGCAACGGGTGTTCGCAAAGAGTGGCTGGTACCGAACTGTCTCCGGAATCTGGTGAATTCATAAATTGTTTCCGTGTGAGAAGGTTGGCGGCGCTCATAAATTTCCATATTCGTTTCTTCTTTACGGGCGGACCGATTTGCATCGGCCCGCCCGAGGAAGGAGCCAGCGGTCCCGTCCTATGGACGGACGAAATTCGCTGACCATTTACTGACACATATCCGACACGACTCGTGGCGCGTGGTCAGTCACGCCATTTGTTACATGCCAGATTGCGTCAGAATCTGTTGTCCGGCCGGTTTTGCGGCCGCAAAATTTTTCTTCGACTTTCATAAACCTTTTGAAATTGTTATTCCCGGTTTTGCAGGCGTTGATTGAGGCAGTTTTGGCAGCGCCACATTTTGACGGGTGAGCGCCTGCTCGTTGCTGCATTGAATTTCTTCGTAAACTTCCCGGCGATGCACCGGCACTTCCGCTGGTGCTTCGATGCCGATTTTCACGACGTCGCCCTCAACGCGCACAATCTTCACGTGAATGCGTCCGTCAATCACTATGCTTTCGCCGGATTTGCGCGAGAGGATTAGCATGATCGGGTGATTAGGCGGCCCCGTTGACCGGCAGCGGATGTTGAACGGAGTATTCGACAGCGTTGGCAATGACGACCTGCTTGGCCACGCCGGTGTTCCGGTTGATAACGATCGGGCCCTTCAAATTGACCGTGGCGTTGCGGGGACCGCGCAATGTGACGATATTGTAAACCACTGCGTCATCTGGCGAAGTCAATCCAAGAAAATCCACGTCCGCCTGGGGAATGTCAGGACGGTAGTCCGGCGCAAAATAGAGCGGTTCGATGACGATGAACGCCAGCGAGGGATTGTTTTTCACCTGCAGCCAGCGGAAAGGCGCTTCGGCAGGTTTGGCGATGAGCAGGAAATTTTTGATATGCTCAAATCCAAGCAACCCCGCTGGCATCCGCACTTCGCAGCAAGCGGCGGTCTCGGTCGTTTCCGGTTCCTCTATTTCTATCACGTTTGCACTATTCATGGTAAATTTTGTTTAGCAACGCCTGTGCCATCAAGCCATTTGGCGTCTCTTGATGGTTTATTAGCTTTAAATCCAAAGAAAAACGGGCTGATTGAAAAAGCCATTTGCCCGAAATTATAATTCTGCGCTGAGTAACCCGGCAATTTTGACCCACACCCGGCTAAAATTGCCATGTGTAGCCTGGAAAAATGGTTTTGGAGGAGCGGCATAGGTTTAAGGCAGTGAATTCAATACAGATTGCTGAAGCTGCAAGATTTGCGAACTGGTCTGGAGAGCGACTTGGTAGGCATTTTGCGCCTGGCTTAACTGCGTCAGTGTCTGTGCCAAATCCGCGCCGGCAACATTTGAAAGGCTCTGCTGCAATCCGGTTTGTTGTGTTGTGGCAAATGAAGCCGCTGCCTGCAACCGCGACTGCGTTGCGCCATTATTTGCAACCTGCCAGATAATGTTGTCGTCGTCCTTGCTCAAATTCGGCGCGTCGATTGTTGTGATGGCGCTTGTGTTTCCCGATTGCAGATTATTTTGCAGCGAAATTAAATGGTTGAACAAATCCGTGCCGTAGCGGCTGTCGCTTACCACACCGCGCGCGCCGGAACCGCTGTTATTTTGGCCGGGCACATTTACAGCCAGGGAAGTATTGTCCGCGATTTCACTCTGCGAAACGCTGGTGTTGCCCTGATACGTGACGGCAGTGACGTTGCCATTGGCATCGGTGCTTACCGTAAAAGGGGCCTGACTGGAGTTTGTGCCGCCAAAAACATACTGGCTCCCATTCTGGGTGTTCATTAACTGTGCGGCTTCTTGGATCAACTGGGTGACTTGGGTGGCGTCCGCCTGTAGCTGCGCCGGCGTGCTGGTGCCGTCCGCAGAGGTGGCGATTTCACTGGCTTTTTCCGTAATGGTTTGAAGCGAGGTCAGGGCATTGCCAGTGACGGTTGCATTGGTTTGCAGTGTGGAAATGTTTTGTGAGTATTGAGTAACGGCGCTGTTTTGGGCCTGCAAATTCAGTGCCTGCGCCATGCCCGCCGGATTGTCTTCCGGAGCTGAAATGGTCTGACCGGTCGAAGCCTGGTTCTGAAGCTGGTATTCCTTCGCGGACAGGAGATTCAGCTTGGTGACCATTGAATCCGTGTATGAGGTGCCGGCGATGCGCATAATTTATTAGGTTTGAAGGTTAATCAAAATCAACCGGTCTTCATATTCACCACCGTCGTCAACATCTCGTTGACGGTGGTGATGATTTGCGCCGAGGTTTCGTAGGCCTTTTGGAAGGTGATTAAATTCGCCATTTCCTGTTCCAACGAAACGCCGCTGACCGAGTCGCGCTGGTTCAACAACATGGTGTTGACGGAATTATAATTGTTCACCTGATCGTTGGCATTGGACAGCGCATTGCCAAAATTCTCAACGTCCAGAGAGCAGGCGCTGCTAAAGGTCTGATTGTTGAGCGCGCTTACGGACTGGCTTCCCAGCTGCGCCAGCGCCAGCGCGACCGAGTTGTCGCCGGTGGCATTGGCAACGCCTGCGGCCTGAACCTGCGAAGGATCGGTGAGCAAAGCGGAATTCACGCCGATGTTGCCTGATCCGGTGCCGGTGAAAAAGTCTGCCCCGGTATTGCCGTTGAGATCGTATCCATTTTTGTAAATGGAGTTGACCTGCGTTATGAGCGTAGAGGCCATCGTATTCAAATTGCTGCGCAGGGTGCCCAGCGCCCCGTCGCGTGCGTCAATCGTTCCCTGGATGGAACCGCCGGAAAGAGTGAGCGGCGTCGCAGAAGTGGCGGTTTGGACCTGCAACTGGCCGTTGCCCGGATCATAAGTTGCCAGCGTGTCCGAGAGCTTGCTGCCGGAAACCAGTTGCTGCCCGCCGATGCTGACGCTGATGGTCCCGTCAGAATTTGTGGTTGTTTGAGTGTTTGTCAATTTTGCGAGATTTTCCAAATCCTGTTCTCGAGAATCAACCATGTCATTGGCCGTGCCGCCGGATGCCGTGGCCTTGGCAATCTGGCCGTTGAGGCTGGTAATGTCGGAGAGAAGCTGGTTGGCAGAGGTGACGTCATTGCCGACAGATGTGTTAAGCTGGCCATTCAGCACATTTAGATTTTGAGAAGCCTGGTTGAAACTGGACGCGAGCGACTGCGCCGAGTTGACGAGCGATTGACGCGCCGTCGGGTCGGTGGGGCTGGTCGCCACGCTTTGAAAGGCGTTGAACAAGTTGTTCAACTGGTCGGACAAATCGGGTGAGCTTGTCGTGCTGGTTGTTGTGCTGCCCGTGCCCGACGCACTCAAATTGAGAAACTCACCCAATTGTGTCTGGGCGTTTTCCAGCGCGGTCTGCTGCGAATTCCAATAGCCGCCGACGCTTGCCTCGGACTGAATCTGGCTGTTAAGCAACGGGTCGCTGACCTGCTGAATCGAAGATGCATCAACACCGGTGCCCTGCAGGCCGAGATTGGTGGGCGTGGGAGTGCTCGTTTGAAGCTGAACCGTTTGCCGGGTATAGGCAGGATTATTCGCATTCGCGAGATTTTGGCCTGTCACTTCCAAGCTCAACTCCTCCGCCATCATCGAGCGGGCTCCAAGATTCAACGTGTTGAAAAGTCCGAGCATGGTATTTATCCAACGGCTTCGTAAAGGGAATGTTGCGGCAGACCGGTGCCTGACAGAACGCCCGTGACGTCATAGGTTGTTGTCCGTGTACCGGGGAAAAATGGATCAAACAGTCGTTGCATCAATTCAACGATCCGGCTCAACAACAGATGATTTTGTCGCGCGCGGCGTTGGATGCGTTTGAGCAGTTCGTTGTTTTCCTGAAAGAGCGCCTGGACGAGTGGTTTGTATTCGTCAGGCAGATGCGGCACGAGGCTCGCGAACGGAGCATCCTCGGCCAGACCAAACATCCACGCCAGATTGCGCTGCCGTTGTTCGCGTTCCAGCCGCGCAACGGAAATGGTTTCCACCTGTGCGTTAATGGTCTGGACGCATTGGAGCAGGTCCTGCGTCTCTCGGCGCATGACCATTTCCTGCTGCTGGTCGAGCAGGGCGAGCATTTCGCCGTATTCCTTTAATTCTTCCCGGAGCGAGTCAACGAGGTTGTTCAATAGGTCTTTCATGGGTGGTGAGTTGCAATGTTTTGAAATGGTTCGGTGGCGGTCAAATGGTTTGGCTGGGTCGTTTCCGTTTCTGTGGAAGTGGCGGGCGAAGTGCCCGCAGCATATCCTTTTCCGGCTTGTGGAGTCGATGAAAGCTGATGACCGAGTTGTCTCTCGAGCGTTTTCGCCAGCCCCAATGAGCCTGACTTCGAAATGCTGTCCGCTATCTGGTTGATGACCATGTCGTGATAAATATCTGCTGTTGTGGAACTGTCCGAGAAAGTGGACGGAATGACTGTTTTCTGCGTTTCCTGTAAAATCTGCCGCAGCATCAGCGCTTCAAACTGCCGCGAAACCTCGGCGACCTTCTGCGGTTGGGTCAAGGTGCGGTTGTTCGCGATCATATCCAACGGAATGTCGGTGGCCGAGATTTTGCTCTGGATTGGGGCGGCATTCATGTCACTTGATTATCAACTCGGCTTGCAATGCACCGGCCTGTTTCATTGCCTGGAAAATTGCCATGATGTCGCGTGGCGTCGCACCCAGTGTGTTCAGGGCCGCTGCGACCTTTTCCACGGTGGGCAATTCCGGGAGTGTGACGACGGCGGATTTGTTTTCCGTGACCTCGGTGGTGGTGCGCGGTGTTATTGCGGTCTGGCCGGTTTTACTGAACGGATTGGGCTGGGATACATCGAGCGTCGAAGCGACATTAATTGTGATGTTACCCTGAGCAATGGCGCAGCTTGAAATCTGTATGCCAGCGGTGGCGACGATAGTGCCGGTGCGCTCGTTGATGATGACGCGTGCAGGAGTGGCCGGTATAACTTCAACATCTTCCAGTTGCGCGATGAAATCCACCGGCGACAAAGCCGCATCCGCAGGCATTTGCACCCGCACTTCAGTGGAATCCACCGCATGGGCGCTGTTGGTGAACATTAAATTGACGGCTGCTGCGACGCGCGATGCGGAGGTGAAGTCAGGTTCCCGCAATAGCAATTCCACACTGTCATCATGGACAATCGTTGTTGGAATTTCGCGTTCGACAAGTGCGCCGCCAATGATGGTTGCTGTCGTGGGATGGTTTTTTGTGACCGTCGCTCCGCCACCGCCTCCGGTGCCGGCGGTGAATCCGCCCACGGAGACCGGCCCTTGGGCGACGGCATAGACTTTGTTGTCCGCTCCAAGCAGAGGCGTTTGGAGCAGCACGCCGCCTTGGAGTGATTTGGCGTCGCCCATCGAAGCCACCTGAACATCGAGCCTTTGGCCGGTTTTGATGAACGCCGGTATGTCTGCAGTGACCATGACGACGGCTATGTTCTTGGCTGAAAGCGCCGACAGCGAGGCGGAGGGAATATCGATGCCATAATGCTGGAGCATGTTTGCCATGGTCTGCTGCGTGTAAATTGGATTTTGATCGCCGTCACCCGCCAGACCGGCAACCAGTCCATATCCGACGATCTGATTGTCGCGGTCTCCCGAAACCATCACCAGATCGCCGATGCGGACGCCGGAAGCGCTGGTGAAATAAATTCCAGGCAGCACTAAAATTAAAAAAATGATCGAACCAACCAATTTTGCCGGACGGCAATGCCGGATTGGTAATTTCGACTGGCGACAAGCGCGTCGAACTTTAGGCCGCAATATTCTTGGCACGAGTGGCATGATCAGAATGGATTAAGTTTGTCCCATATGCGGGTGAACCACCCCTTGTTCTGGCTGTCGGTGACGGTGCCTTTGCCAATGATCTGAATTGTGGCGTCGGCAACATTGTAGCTCTGGACCGTGTCGTCCGAGGCCACATCGGCGGAGCGTACGACGCCGTGCAGCACGATTGTCTGGTTTTCGCCGCTAAAAGCGGTCTCGCGTTTGCCCTCGACGACGAAATTTCCATCGGGCAATACATCCACGATGCGCACAGCGATCTTGGCCACCACCGCTTCCGAGTCACTTATACTGCCGCTGCCATTGTGTGCGAGGTCTGAACTATAGTTCACGGCCGGCATCGCAGCTTTATGCGCCAGAAAACCCGGAAAAAGAAATGAGGTGATGGTCGCAGCCTCGCTGGACTTTTTCTCCGTCACGGTGGAGTTGTTTTTGCTGGCGGTGCTGCTTTCCGACACAATAATGGTGATGATATCTCCGACACCGGCGGCGCGCTTGTCGGCAAACATGGACTGCGAAGCATCTGCTCGCCAGAGTGACTGCGGCAACGCGGCGACCGGCAGCATGGCGGTGAAAAAAATGATGACGGCCAACAGATGTGTCCGATGGAAATTTAATTTCAAAATCGGGTAGGGAGCTTTCATTTTAGAGCGGGATGAGGACGGTTTTTCCATCGAGAACTTTGCCGGAGAAATCGTGTTCGGATTGTAAATTGCGTAGGCGAATGAATTGTCCGGGCGTGCCATCTTCCAACGCCTGGACTTTCATCATTACATTCAACGCGCCGTCTTGAATGAGAGCGTCCGCCATTTGACCGCGACGAATCACCGGATGTAATCTCACCGAATAGGAGAGCAGGGGAGATCCAGCGGGAACCGATTCGGCTACTTCGAGCGTCGTGTCGCCATCGGCAAACTCGGCCAGCGGACTGTGAAGCGCCAGCACGTCGCGGCGTTCGCGTGCGATGTACGCTTCCGCCACCATTTCTCCGGGTTTGAGCATGGTGCGAGCAACCCAAATTTCGCGCCAGAGATGCGCCTGAACGGAATATTGCCAGTTACCAAGACTGCTGCCGTCGGCGGTGAAAATTTCAAAACGGACGATGAAAGAAGAAGCGATTCCATTGTTCGGCATGTCGAGGATTTTCAAAGTCAATTGTCCTGCCTGCGTATTTAGCGAAACCCATGGGCGCGTCAATCGCAAATCCAGATCGCCGCCGTCTGCGCCGACGAATTGCTGTTGCAGCGCACTGGTCAACAACCTGGTGACTCCGGCTTCATCCAAAACAGCGTTCGTACCAGCAAAGGAAGTTGATTTTATGGAAAGCTCGTCTCCAAAAACCGGAAAAACAAATCCTCCGAATACTGCGACCAGCAAAGATAGAATTATAGTTTTCATCAACGTATCAAGTTGTTGCTTTGCTGCATCATTTCATCACAAGCCTGTACGGCCTTTGAATTGACTTCATAGGCGCGCTGGGCCTGAATGAGATTGACCATTTCCTCCACAACGCTGACATTGGAAAGTTCGAGATAGCCTTGATTTAAGGTGCCGAAGCCGTTCGAGCCGGGTGTGCCAAGTTCCGGCGTGCCAGAAGCGGCAGTTTCCTTGTAAAGATTGCTGCCTTCGCTTTCGAGTCCGGCAGGGTTGTTGAAGTTGACGAGCTGGACTTGAAATGAAGTCGTCCCGGTGGCACCGGTATAAGTCACATTGCCATTGGAGCCGATGGTGATGTTGGTTGTGCCTGCGGGTACGGGCTGAAAACCACCGATAACTGGCAACCCATCGCTTGTCACGATCCGCCCATTGGCGTCCGATTTAAAAGCGCCATCGCGAGTGTAGGCATTCGAACCATCGGGCATTTGCACTTCAAAAAATCCATTGCCTTGCACGGCCACGTCGAGTTGTTCGCCGGTCTGGGTAAGATCGCCGTTGGTGAAGATGCGCGCGGTGGCGACGGGTCGTGAACCCTGACCAACTTGGATTCCTGTGGGCACCATATTGCCGGAGCCTAGGTCGGCACCAGGGGCGCGAGTCGTCTGATAAAGCAGTTCTTGGAATTCAACCTTGCTTTTCTTAAAGCCAGTGGTGTTGACGTTTGCCAGGTTGTTGGAGATGACGTCCAGATTCATCTGCTGGGATTCCATCCCTGCGGCGGCTGAGTAAAGTGCGCGGAGCATATATTTTATTTATTATTGGTTTCTATGAAGTGCCGCCCAATGAGGTGATGGTCTGCCCCATGCGGTCATTCTGCATCTGGAGCACTTTCTGGTTGGCTTCAAAAATCCGCATGCTGTCGATCAATCCGCTCATTTCACCAGTCGGCGAACTATTTGGGGCCTCGAGAAATCCCTGGCGAACCGCCGTGTCAGCGGTAACTGGCGTAGGATTCATGTTTGGCTGGTCGGCGATCAGATAGCCATAGTCTGTGGGGGTTAGCTGGCCAGGATTTGAGAATGTCACGACCTGCAAGTGACCTTTGATGTCCCCGCCTTGGCTGATTTGGCCGGTTGGCGAAATGCTGATGGCTGCTGGATTTCCCGGATTAAATTGCACCGGACCGCCATTGCCCAACACGGGATAGCCTTCCTTGGTAACGAGCTGGCTTTTGGCATTGAGTTGAAATTCGCCGTCACGGGTATAGGCGCGGTCACCATTGGGCAGTTGCACCGTGAAGAAGCCGGAGCCTTCAACGGCGAAGTCCAATGATCCGCCGGTGGGACGAAGTTGTCCCTGCTGAAAGCTGGTGGAGGCCACGGCTACCGGAATCATAAAATTTGCTGAAGTGTTGCCATTACCGTCCAGCGGAGAAGCTGCGGCAACATCTGCAAACGAAACGTCTTGCCTGCGGAAACCGGGCGTGGTTCCGGCTGAGAGATTCTGGGTAATCATCTCCTGCCAGCGTGATTGGGCATTCATTGCGGCAGCGGCTTGGTACAGACTTACGTTCATGTGCTGGATTGAGAAGCAGCGATTGTGCCATCACTCAAAACGGTTGGCTTTGATGGATAATTGTCCGTTCCCAATGATTCTGCATGGAAAAATTTGCCGGCAGCTTTGCAAAATTTGCCGGGTGCGTTTTTTGCCCCGTTCGTAGAAGAAATCTTCTTCAGGGATAAAAATGCATGTGATGGAAATTTCATAAATTCAAATTTTCCCCACTGGTGAAGCTTCATATGCACACGTGAGTTCAACGACCTGTCCGCAACTGCACTGGATTCGGATGGATGACACGCGATCACCATCGCGTTGCAAAGTCACACGTGGCAGGCATTGGCCGCTTGAGATCGATTTGCCGGTGCGACCCAGTGGATGAAATGCCTGTAGCATTTCATTTTGATTGACGATGGTGACATGAAGATTCGACCGGTTCCGGCCAGAAACGGTGGCATTACTTAATGGCACAAATGGATCGTTCATGGCGGGTTTTGGTCTGAAGTGTCGGACGCTGACTGGTCTGCGCTTTCGACTTTCAATAGAACGGTCACACGTCGGTTGGATTCCAAGGTCGGGTCAAGTCCTGGCATCGGTTGTGTGTCAGCGAAACCGGAAACCTTGAACACTTGTTGTGATTCCACTCCGCTTTGGATTAGTTTTCGGCGGGCGGCGTTGGCCCTTTCAGTGGAAAGATCCCATTTATTCATATTTTCCGGGTCGGTATCGGGCCGGGTTTCGGTGTGCCCCTCCAATTCAATATGGAAGTTTTGGTAGCGGGCAATTTCCCAGGCCAGCGTGGAAAAGACCCAGTCGCCATAAGTCGTGAACTTGTCCGTGCCCGGTTCAAACACCGGTTTTTGCGAATGGTCAAAAATATTGATTCTTACTCCGTCGGGCGTTAGCGCAATTTGGACGCTCTGCTCCAGCTCCTGGCTTTGCTCCAGCATCTTGGACAAATCCTCCGTGATTTTCCGCAGCATTTGCATTTCAACGGCAGTCACGGAATCGAAGTTGCCTTTTTGCTTGTTCTGCTGCGATGTGTCCTTGCTTGGAATGATGCCGGTGGATTCCTTGTTGACGGCGGAGAAAGGATTGCGGAATGCGCGTTCCACGGCCTCCTTGATTTTCTTGTCCTGCGCGGTGAGCCAGAGCAGAAGAAAAAGTGCCATCATGGCGGTCACGAAGTCCGCGTAAGCAGTTTTCCATGCGCCGCCGTGATGTTGTTCGCGTTTGCGCATGGCTAGGTTTTGGCACCTGTGCTCTTGAGCGACTTGAGCATTTCTTCCAATTCATCCGAAGTCGGGCGCAGTTCGCTGCTCAATCCGCGCCGTCCCAATTCGACGGCAGTGATGGGAGCCATGCCGCTGGCAAAACCAATCACGCAGGCGGCGATGCATCGGGTGAAATCTAAATCAGCAGCTCCGATGAAATCCAGATTCATTGCAAGCGGATTCACGAAACCGTAAGCGAGCAAAATGCCCAGAAACGTGCCCACCAGCGCGGCGGCCACATGCTGCCCGATTTGTTCGATGGGGCCGTTGATGGACGCCATGGTGACCACAATGCCCAGCACTGCTGCCACGATGCCGAATCCTGGCATGGAGTCGCCGATTTTTGTCAGAACATTGATTGGGGCCAGATGGTCTATTTCTTTCCGCTCGATTTCTGCGTCCAGCAGGAGCCGCAACTGGTCCGGTTTGATTTTGCCGTCAATAATCGGACGCAAGCTGCTGCAAAGAAATTCGACTGAATTGGTGTTGGCCGCAAAGAGCGGATATTTGTTGAAAACGGGGCTGCTTTTTGGATCGAATACATGCTCTTCCAGCGCAATCATGCCGTTGCGTCGGCCCAACAAGAAAAGTTCGTAAAGCACCTTGAGCAGTTCTTCATAGGCGGCGCGGCTGTGTGGTGTGCCTTTGAGTGACAACATGGTTCCGTGAACGAGATCCACGAGCACCTTGCGCGGTGACATGATGATCATTGCACCCAACGCGCCGCCGCCTATGATGACCACCTCGTTGGGATGCATCAGCCAGAAAAGATGGCCGCCGCCCATTACGAAGCCGCCAAAAACCGAAAACACCACGACGAGAAAACCAATTAAAATAATCATGAGCGTTGGAACGATTTGTCTCGGTTGGCCAGTCCGCTCTCAAATCTTTGCAGATAGGAACGGATGGAAAGAATCGCCTGCGAATGAATCTGACAGATGCGGGATTCGGTCAGGCCGAAGACCTCGGCAATTTCGCGCAGGTGCATGTCTTCGCCATAATATAAAGCCAGCACTTTGCGTTGGATTTCGGGCAAATCCTTGAGCCTCTCAAAAACCACCCGTTTCAATTCCGCGTTAGAAACTTCTTCGACGGGGCCGGCCTGATTGGGATTTGCCACCACTTCATAAAG
Organism: Limisphaerales bacterium; assembly: GCA_003133815.1. Classification (GTDB taxonomy): domain Bacteria; phylum Verrucomicrobiota; class Verrucomicrobiia; order Limisphaerales; family UBA11358; genus UBA11358. The sequence goes on from PKZR01000377.1 coordinate 20,790, forward strand.
GGTGCCTGTCTCATCACCGTCCGAAGTGCAAACGGCATCCAGACAGATGAACTGGGCGGGGCGGACTTCATCAAGCAACTCGTGATACTCGGCAATCGACATTTTCATTGCCTTTGCCATTTCCGGATCGTCCGGCATACGGCCCAATTGCTGTTCCAGTTGGTTCATGACTCCCTGGATTTTCCGGGATTTTTCATGAACAGTGCGCGGCACCCAATCCATGCGCCGCAACTCATCCAGCATCGCGCCCCGGATGCGCAGCCTCGCATAACCTTCGAACGATGTCCCCGAAGCCGGGTTATAATTTCTCAAAGCCTGCAACAAGCCAACCAGTCCCGCGCTGTTCAAATCATCGCGGTCAACGTGATCTGGCAACGTCATAGCCAGCCGGTTGACGGCGTAACGGACCAATGGCAAATAGCGTTCAACTAATGCGTTTTCAGCAAGACTGTTGGTCTGTTCATGGTAATGCCGCCAGAGTTCCTGTGCGGTAGGATGTTGCTCCGCTCCTATCGTCGCAGGGCGTTCTATTTCGGATTCACAACTGCTAGTGCTCATAATTTATCTTTTACCGGGTTGAATCAACGATGTTGCAACCGGACGTTTCATGCGGCGTTGATCAAGTGAATCGCGTAGGCCTTGCAGCCACACGCGGGTCCACCAACGTGTAAGAATCGTGGCTGCCAGGGCCGCAGCACAGGCACGCCAAAATGCCGCTGGCCAAGGACTGCTGCTTGCCAGACCAAAGCCTGCACCGATGAGAAATCCCACGATGGAGCCAAGAATAATCAATGCTTTCATTCGATGTCTGAGAGCTGTTTAGCAAACTCTTTGCCAGCCTCAGAAAGACGTGCCGAAACTTGGAGGTTTTGCGGAATTAAAGGCTTTTCAGCGGAAATAAATTTTCTGGTGATGCATTTATGAATTCACCCGGAATTTTTTGCCCAGCTCCGAGGAAGCGAAGGCTGCAATTTGTGCCGAACACAAAATTCCACAGTTTCACCCGTCGCGGCTCCTCCTCCAGGTGCGTGAAAATTAAATCCTCGGGTTCGCACCGTTCAAATGCGCGCCATTGTATCAGCAGCGTCGGCATTTCATATGCTGCATTTAACACCAGATGCACGCGCGGTGATGGCAAGGATGCGATTTGATCGCGTAAAGCATTTAAAGCGTGAGCGTCAGAGATTTCCACGCCGGGCAGATCCACAAACCACAATTCACCGGAGGTTTCAGGCTTCGACCAGAATCGTTCCAACGGCACGCCGAGCATTTCACAGTGAATTGCCAGAAACTCGGCCGTGTTGGCAGTGCTGGCGTCTAGCCGCCAAACGCGAGCCGAGCTTTCCTCAAGCAGTGAAGACAGAGTCAGCCACTTGCACAATGCCGTAGTTTTGCCAGAGCCGGGTGGCCCAATAAAGACATGTGGTCGCGGGGTAACGTCGTCCAATAGCGGAGGTTTCAGCCAGAAATGCGACAGCGCGCCTTTGACAATTTTCCATTCCTCGTCGAGAGAATCTGGCGGCGTATCGCCATGCACGGCGCGGAGATGCGTTTGCAGCCGTTCGGCGTGAACCGGCAGCAGGCCCATCGCTTCCAGCCATGCGATGCTACGCCAGCGGTCATTGCTGGACGTAAATTCGCCGCTATTTTCGGAAGAGCTTTTTGGGAAGGAAAATGCATCTGGCTGGGGTGCGGATGTTTTGTCCGGAACTCCGGCCACAACCTCAATCTGAACTCGCCTTTGCCAGAGCCTGGCAAATCCCTGTGGCGCGACGGGCCTCACACTCAATACGACGGCCTCTGGACCGAGCTGCGCATGGATTTGTGCCAGCGCGGCAGCGGCATTGTCGGCTATGAACCGGTGGGTCTTCACGCCGCTTCCGCAGGGCTGGGTATCACCGCCATGTTTTGCACCTGAACTCGCTGCGGGACTTCAGCGTAGGACAGGACGGCGAGGTCGCCGAAAGTGCTTTCAAAGAAACGGCGGAACGCCAGCCGCAATTGCGGCGCACACAAAATGACCGGTTGTTGTCCGCTGGAAAGCATCTGCTGGACAAATTTGGAAAGCGATTCCATCACATGACGTGCCAGTTTGGGTTCCACCACGAGCGTGGTTTCGCCCGCCGCCTGCCGCACGCCTTGCGTAAGCTGGTGTTCCAATTTCGGGTCCATCGTGATTGCACGCAGATGGCCGGCGTCGGTCTGGAACGGTTTGGAGATTTGCGGGCCAAGCGCCCGCCGGGCGTATTCTGAAAGTTCATCAGGGTTCTTGGTGAATGTGGCACAATCACCAACTTTTTCCAAAATTCCTGCGAGATTGCGGATGGAAATGCCCTCGGCCAGCAGGTTTTGCAAAATTCGCTGGACCTGGCCGACGGACAGTAGTGTGGGCACCAGTTCGTTCACTACGGCAGGATGTGTTTTCTTGAGATTGTCCAGCAAGCTTTGCACGTCCTGACGCGTGAGTATTTCATCGCAATGCCGCCTCACTGTTTCCGCCAGATGTGTTACGAGCACGGACGCCGCGTCCACCACTGTGTAACCGGCTGCCTCGGCGGTCTTGCGCTCGACATCTGTAACCCACGTCGCCGGCAATTGAAAAACCGGCTCAACCGTCGGAATGCCCTTGAGCTTTGTTTGAGTATTCGTGGCGTTCATCGCGAGCCATTGGCCAGGCATCAACTGGCCCTGACTTATTGGATTGCCCTTGAGCAGAAAACGATATTCGTTCGCACCGTGCTGCAAATTGTCGCGCAACCGGATTGGCGGGATCAACATGCCCATTTCCTGCGCGAAATTGCGGCGCACACCTGTAACCCGCTCCAGCAAATCGCCGCCCTTGCTGGTGTCAGCAAGCGAAACTAGACCCAATCCCAGCTCTATTTGCAACGTGTCGAGTGTGAGCAGATTTTCAATTGGGTCGGCTGGTCGCGTCTCGGTCGAAGTGCCCGTGACAGCGCCAGCGGAAGTTTTTCCGGTTGTTGTTCTGCCAGACACGGCGGATTTTGAACTTGGAGTCGCTGCAGCCAGTTCGGCAACCCCACCATGCCGGTGAAGGGAATACGAGAGAAGGCCGACGATAATTGCTAACGTCCAAAATGGCAGCATAGGCAATCCGGGCATCATGCCCATGATGGCAAGCATCGCGGAAAGGATTGTCAGCGCTCGCGGGTAAAACAGCAGTTGCCGTCCCAGCTCGTGACCAAGGCTGTTCTTGGCCGTTGCGCGTGTAATCAGCACGCCCGCCGCTGTCGAGGTAATGAGCGCCGGGATTTGTGACACTAATCCGTCGCCGATGGACAAAATCGTATATGTGTGCAGCGCATCGCTCATCGTCATGCCTTTTTGCAGGATGCCGATGGCAAATCCGCCGACAATATTGATGAGCGTGATGAGGATGGCCGCAATCGCGTCGCCGCGCACAAACTTGCTCGCGCCGTCCATTGCGCCATAGAAATCCGCTTCCTCCTCGATGGCCCTGCGTCGGTCCCGCGCCTCGCTTTCGTTGATCAACCCCGCGTTCAATTCCGCATCAATGGCCATTTGTTTGCCCGGCAATGCATCCAATGTAAAACGAGCCGCCACTTCCGCGATGCGCCCGGCACCCTTGGTGATGACGATAAAATTGATCAGCACCAAAATCAAAAACACCACCATGCCCACCACATAATTTCCGTGAACCACAAAATTTCCGAACGCCTGGATGATATGCCCTGCATACCCGTTCAGCAAAATCAACCGCGTGGACGCCACATTCAGCGCCAGCCTATAAAGCGTGATAAACAGAAGCAGCGTCGGGAACCCGGTAAAATCTGCCGGTTGACGCAGGTAAAGTATTACCAGCAGCACCAGCAACGACGCTGCGATACTGATTGTCAACAACAGGTCCAGCATAAACGGCACCACCGGCATAATCAGCACCAAGATCGTGCCAAACAACGCCGCCACAAGCCATAAATCGCCGTATTTCAGCAAGTTCCGCATCCTGTCGCTTAACGCACCCATGATATTTTTAAGTCTGATTTTGTTCCGCGTAATACCGGTAGCGGTTTACCCGATAGACCCACGCGAGCACTTCGGCTACCGCCGCATAGAGCTGAGCAGGAATCTCGCCACCCACCCGCGCTTGTTTAAACAACATCCGTGCCAGCGGTTTGTTCTCCACCACTGGTATCTGATGTTTGGCCGCAATTTCGCGGATGCTTAGCGCATTCAATCTGATGCCCTTGGCCACCACCTTGGGAGCGCGCATCGTTTTACGGTCATATCGCAACGCGATGGCGATGTGCGTGGGGTTGGTGACCACCACATCGGCAGTGGGCACCTCCGCCAATTGTTTGGCCTTGCTCTGGGACCGGCGCCGGCGTCTGGCGGATTTGATCTGTGGGTTGCCCTCCGAACTTTTCATTTCCTCTTTCACTTCATCCTTGGTCATCATCAAATCCTGATGCGTGCGCCACCATTGATAACCGTAGTCCGCAGCGGCGATGACAAGCAGTGCGAGGCTGACGCGGAGGAAAATTTGCAGGCCGGTCTGGGCCAGAAATTCCGCCATACGCCCCACGCTCACCGCCGTGGTGAAAATGGGGTCGTTTAAAATGGTGCGCACCTGTGAATAAGTGAGGGCTATGATCACCGCTAGTTTGACAATCGAAACCAGCGACGGCACAGCGCTGCGGAATGAAAATACCCGCTTGAAACCCTCCACCGGATTCAATCTGTCCCAATTGGGAGTAAGCGCCTCGGAAGCGGTGTTGAAACGATTTTGGCTGGCACCTGCTAGCAACCCGGCCAGCAAGGTGGCGATAACCACGGGGGCAGCGCATTTCAGGAACACCAATGAACCGGCCACGGCATACCCTTGAAGAGCAGTGCTGGTGATGGAGATATCAGCCAGATGGCTGAACGTTAGTTCCGTGGTGGCTACGAGTTGTTTCCATATTTCCGGTCCGGTAAAGGAAAGGGCGGCCACCGCTCCGAGCAGCACAAAAGCTGTCTGCACCTCCGCGCTGCGGGCAATCTGACCATGCTTGAGCGCGTCCTCCATCCGCCTCGCTGTTGGTTGCTCCGTTTTTTCGCCGGTTTGTTCGCTCATAAACAAATCCGTTTCTTTCCCCTCGTCATGAATGGGTTTTTTCGAAGACGAGAACGGGAACAATAATATGAAAGAATATTATTCATCGCGTTCCCATAAGTTGTCCGAGATTCAACAGATCGTCTGGCAGGCGGTTGAGGAAATTAATTACATGTTGTGCCGTAAGCTGCAATGTGAAGCCGAAGACCACCAGTCCGGCAACGATGCGGAAGGAAAAGCTCAAAATGAACACGTTCATCTGAGGCACGGCTCGGCTCAATACGCCAAACACGACGGTGACCACAAACGACACTGCCAGCACCGGCGCGGAAATTTGCAGTGCCACCACGAAGATGTTGCTGATCTGGTTGAGAACGACATTGAACAATTCGCCGTTCAAATGTGCGCCGCCGATGGGCAGCACGGAATAAGTGCGTTGAAAGCCGATCAAAATCCAGTGATGTAAATCCATAGTCAGCATTACCACCGCCGCCAGAAAAAATAAAATCGTTCCCGGCACTTGCGAGGACATTCCAGTCATTGGATCCATAATCGCGCCCATGTTCAGACCCAGTTCACTGGCGATGACGTTGCCGGCAAGGTCAACCGCATAAAAAACCATCCGAGCCACGAAGCCTAGCAGCAGCCCTATTGACGCCTCTTGGACCATCGCACCGAAAAGTGAAAAAAACGGCAGCTTATCCACATGGAATGGCGGTAGCGTTGGCGCGAGCAGCAACGCGGTCAACGCCGACAGCGCGACGCGCATCGTGGCCGGAAAATTGGTCATCGAAAAAAACGGCAGCACAAGCAGGAAAGCGCCAACGCGCATGAACACGAGCATCCAGTTATAAAAATCTATTTCCATTTCATTTTTTGCCTCATTCTCGTTCTCACCTTCAATTTGTTTTCAATTATGAGGGCGCAGGACGGCAGGAATTTATTGCACCATCTCCGGCATTTTCTGGATAACCGCGATGGTGAATTCCACCATCGTCCTCACAATCCATGGCAATAACACCAGCAGCACGGCAATTACTGCCAGCGCCTTGGGCACAAATGTCATTGTTTGTTCGTTGATTGACGTGACGGCCTGAAACAGGCTGACGGCCAGCCCGACAACCATGGCCGTGGCCAGCAGCGGGGCGGCAATCATCAATCCCTGGTAAATCATGGTTTTAAGCAGTTCAATGGCAAATTCCGCGTTCATATATTTTTATTTGTTGAGTTACATTCCAAAACTGTGGACAAGCGAGGTCACGATCAGCGACCAGCCATCCACGAGCACGAACAGGAGCAGTTTCAGCGGCAACGAAAAAACCGTGGGCGGCATCATCATCATGCCCATGCTCATCAGCACGGTGGCGACGACGAGGTCAATCAGGATAAAGGGAACAAAAATTAGAAAGCCCATTTGAAATGCCGTGCGAAGTTCGCTGATAATAAAACCTGGAATCACAACGCGTAGCGGCAAATCATCAGGTTTCGTCGGTTGCAATTTCGCCATTTGTGCAAATAATTCAACATCCTTCGGGCGGGCCTGTTGGAGCATGAAAGTTCGTATATGTGCCGATGCCCGGTCCATTGCCTGCTGGCTGTTGATTTGGTTCGCCTGATACGGAGTGAGCGCATCGTTCTGAATACCATCCCAGACCGGTGCCATGATGAACATCGTTAGAAACAGCGAAAGGCCGACTATGATTTGGTTGGCGGGTGTGCCTTGCAATTGCAGTGCGGTGCGCACAAACGAGAGCACAATCACGATGCGCGTGAAGCAGGTCATCAGCAGGAGAATCGAAGGTGCCAGCGTCAACAGAGTGAGCACGGCCAGGACCTTGACGCTGGCGTCCACGTCCTGCGGGCCGTTGTTCGTGCCAAGCGTAATTTGAACGGGACCGAAGCCGGTGGTGATGTTGGTCTGCGCCGACGCCCCCATGATGCCGGCGCACAAAAAAACAAGCAGAACCGCAACCCAGCGATAGTGGCCAGATTTTTTAATTTTGCTCGGCTCGTTCATTTGCCTTTGAGCACCTGCGCCAGTGCTTGGGAAAACGGAATGGCCGGTTTCGACTCTGCGCTTTCAGGATCATTGCCTGCAGTTGGCAGATGAGTCAGAAAGTTTACACCGGCTGGTGATGACGCGAGTAGAAAACGTTCCTGTTCGTAACCCACAACATAAATTGACTGCCGTCCGCCCAATGAACGAATTTCCAAAACATTCAGCTTTGGCGCGTGACCACGCTCAATGGATAGCCGCTGCCAATTACGGAGCAACCAGACTCCGGCAAGGAAAAGCCCGATTACCAGCGCCAAAGCACCCGTTACGCGCAGCAGCGACACGCCAATGTCCGGGGTTGAAAGCGCAGGAGCAATCGGCGAAGCGGCTGCGGAATTTATTGTTTCAGCAAATGAAGAATGAAAAATAAAAAATGAAAAAGCCAGCATGGTGGTTCTGAGTGGGAGTTTTTTCATTTTGCATTTGTCCTTTCTTCATTTGCTGTTTAAGCGGCGATTGCGTTGGCGCTGCCGACGACCTCGGTGATTTTCACGCCGAAACGGTCTTCTATCACGACAACTTCGCCGCGGGCGATGAGCTTGCCGTTGACACTCAATTCCACCGGGGCATCGGCTGGTTTGTCGAGCTGGACGACGGAGCCGATGTTGAGCTGGAGCACTTCCTTCATCGCGAGCTGGCAACTGCCCAGCTCGATGGTGAGGCTGACCGGCACGTCAAGCACGAGGTTTAAATTGGCGGGATTGGTGGCGTTCATGGTATTAAGCGGGAACGGAATTTGTCAATTCAACGGCCCAGTTGCCCGAGCGCGTGCCGGGTCGGCCGATGAATTTTGGAACTTTGTTAAATCTTATCTGCACTTGACCGGCGCATTGGGCATCCAACATCAGCACATTGCCTTCTTTGAGGTGAGCAATGTCTCCTGTAGAAAGCTTTAGGCCTTGCCATTCGGCCACCACCGGCACCCGCACGTCATCAAAATCAGAATTCCATTTCGGGCGCACTGCGGCGGCAGACATCACATCTGTTTCCGGCAGTCCAGCGGGTGCGAGCAGGCGCATGAGCGGTTCCACTGTGGCGTAGGGAAACGCGAGTTGAACCGGTTCCAACTGGTCGCTCAAGCCGGTGTTGAGCGTGATGATGAGCATGGCGCTTTCGGGCGTGGCGGTTTGAAGGAACCGGCTGTTGTTTTCGTGGCCGAGATAAGACGGGCGCAACTCTCGTATCTCAGGCCAGTGTGCGCACCATTCGTTCACAAACAATTGCGCCACCTGGTCTATCAGCGCCACTTCGATCTCGCTCAACTCGCGCGCGGCGTCAGGCATCTTGCCGGAGCCTCCCAACATCCGGTCCACAAGGCTCAAACCGAGTCGTGGCGGGATGGCCAGCAGCCCTACGCCTTTGAGCGGGTCAACCTTGAACAGCGTGATATGCGTTGGGTTGGGCAGGCTTTCGGTGAATTTCAAGTAGCCCACTATCTGTAACTTGGCCAGTTGTAGCGTGAATTCCAGCCGCAGGAATATCGCCAGTCGCGCTGCAAGCGACCGCACAAATTGTTCGTGCCGCTGCCGGATGCGGCGCAGTTCGCTTGGTGCCAGAAACCCTGACTGTCGGAAATCGTAGTTGCGAATTTCACCGGCCTTGCGATTTTCGCGCACGCCCAGTGATGTTAACACTGTCACGTCGGCCAATGGTGGATTTCCGATTTCTGACTTCGGGTTTTCTGGGTCGGCGTTGTTCATTGAATGGCGAATTCGGTCAGGTAAATTTCCTGCACTTCATCGGTGCCAAGGATGTTGTTGAAACCGGCAAGCAGTTCGGTACGGATAAGATTGCGTTCGTCGGGTTTTTCAAGATCGGTCAGGGTTTTGGCGGAAAGGGCGCTGGTGACCATGTCGCGCAAGGCTGGGTCGTTGTCGGTCATTTTTTGTTGAAAGCCGGGATCGGTGCTGACCACGGACAGGCTGGTGAGTAGGTAGCGCGAGCCCATCGTGCCGGCGATGTTGACGAGGAGCTTGTCCATGGCGACCGTTATTTTTTTTGCGCCGGGATTTTCGGTTTTGGATTTGGTGCCGGAGTCAGTGGTGGTGGTTGTGACGCCTAGGCTTTTTTGGATTTGCGGCAGCAGAACGAAATTCGTCATGGCGTACGCGATCACCGGCATGAGGACGAAGGTGATGATGAGCGGCACCCACGCTGAGAAGCCGCCCCCGGCTTTGGGCGCGGGCGTGAGTGTTTCAGCAGTGGCGGGTGCATCGTCTGTGGGATTGGCTGGCATGGGAGATTAGCGATTAAAATTTTTGAAATTAGCGCTTGAGATTGATCAGGTCCTGCAAAACCTCGTCGCTGGTGGTGACCATTTTGGCGTTGGCTTCAAAATCGCGCTGGGCTGTTATCAAGTCGGACATTTGTGTGGCCAAATCCACATTGGATGATTCGAGCGCGCCGGATTGTATCTGGCCTAGGCCGCTGGAATTGGCCGCGACAGGCGCAGCCAGCGCTCCGGCGGCAGTGGAGTAGGTATAAAGATTGTCACCTTGGCTTACCAAGGCCTGTGGATTGCTGAAGTTTTGCAGCACCACTTGTCCAATGACTCCGCTGGTGCCGTCGCTCAAAGTGGCGTTAATCTGTCCAGACGTGTTGATGCTATAGTTGGTGAGGGTCGGTGCGGGGCTCGTGGTGTCGTTGAGTGCGGTTATGGCGGTGGCGGTGTTGATTTGGATGTCGCCGATGGTGCTGGTGCTGGAGCCGGTATAACCCTGGACGCGTTGACCGTTGGCTGTAACCAGATAACCGCTTGCGTCGAGATTAAATTCGCCGTCGCGCGTGACGTAGGATGCGCTGGTGGAGGAATCTTTGACAACAAAATAGCCGCTTCCATTGATGGCCATGTCCGCCGTGTTGCCGGTGCTGTTGATAGTGCCTTGGCTATCGTCTGAGTTGATGGCACCGGTGGTGACGCCTTCACCGACCTGCATGGGATTTGTGCCATTTGACAAGCTTTGGCTAAGCTCGTTCTCAAAATCCATGCTCTGGCTCTTGTAGCCGTTGGTATTGACGTTGGCGATGTTGTTGCCGATGACTTGGAGATCCTCCTGAAACTGTTGGAGGCCGCTGACACCTGTTTGAAGTGAACCGATCATATAATTGTGTGGTTATGGGTTTAGTTTATTGTGTCGAAGGTGTAGATGTTGAAGGTGGCGTAACTGAAAGCAACTGACTGAGGCTGTAGGACTGGCCATTAACGACGATTTGCGCCGTGCCGGACGAGGTGTTCACACCGCTGACGATACCTTGCGTCGTGTCGCCGTTTGAATCGGTCTGTAAATTAACCTGCGATCCAATCAGGGAGTTGGCTTCCGAGAAGGTCTGACCGCCTGCCATCTGGCCTAGGTCGGTTTGCGTGGTGGTGTTGCTCGCCAACGTACTGAATCCAACCATTTGCGACAGCAAATCCTGATTAGTCTCCGGGTTCAGCGGATCCTGCGAGGTCATTTGTGTGACCAGAAGATTGAGGAAATCCTGTTCCGACAGCGTTTGAGATGTCGCCGATGTAATGGCATTGGCGGTTGATTGTGAGTTCGCTGCGGCGGTGGAGTTGATGGATGATATGGTGGATGACATATAATTTTAAGCCCAAGTTTCCCAATTGAGTGCCAAGGTTACGGAGGCGGAAGCCGTGGCTGTGGCCGTGGGCAAACCAGGAACCAACACCGCAGGCGCTTCCACCTGTTCGGCATCGTCCCCGGCAGTTTGGCCGTTGGGGGTGGTGGGTTGTCGGAAGCCTTCGCTTCCGCCTCCAAAAAAATGTTCCGCGCACGACAGCGGCGCGACTCGCACGCCACGGGCTTCAAGCTGCTGCTGTAATTCCGGCCAGTGCCGGTTAAGCAGGTCGAAATTCCCGCGATCCAAAATTGCACGCACTTCCACGCCGTCGTTGCGCTGCTGAAGATTGAGAGATAACTGTGTGCCGGCGTCCGGTTTGATCACAAGACGCAGTTCATCCGCGCCATTTTCGTGCAAACGCACAACTTCCAAGGCCAACATTTCTCTCGTCCGTTCCAGTGCTGGCGTGCCGATGGAGACGGACTGATCTGTATTTAATGCTTCCTGGGAAACGGTTTTGGCAGCGGCGGCATTCGGCGGCATTCCGGTACTAATCGCTAAAACCGGATCGCTGCTGTTTTTTAATGGCGCGGGCTCATCTGCATGATCCAAATGCCCCGACACATTTCCCCCGGCGGCAGACGCAACCGTGCTCGGAAACTTTTGCTTAGTTGCCTCGGTAAAACTTGTCTTTTTTGCCGACATTTTCATGCTCATGTCTTGTTGAGCAACAGGTGTGCCATCGTTCAACTTTAAGGAATCCGGTATTCCATCCCAAACCGCACTGGAACCGACACTGATAATGATTGTCGCCGGTTGTTTTTGATTTTCACCCATATTTTCCATGGCTGGAGCTGTAAATACCTCGTCGGATTTAGCGGTAGGTGACGACAATGATTTTTCGTCGTCTTGCGGATTAAAAATTTCCGTCAAGGCGGCTTTGTTGCCGGACTCGGCAGATTTTTCCGGGGGCGTGGACAAAATTAACTGATTCCTGATTGATGCGGATTGTGAATCTGCCGGCTTGAAGTTTTGGCCGTTTTGAACCGTTGCAGCTGATTTTGAATTGGCCGTGCTCAAAAGTTGTGCCGCACGCGAGAGAGAAGACAAGTTTCCATTGACCCGTTTTTTTGTGTCAAAACAAACGGCAATGTTGCCGGCCGATTTTTCTTCCGTCTCCGGTTGCGATTTTGGCGGATTGCCATCGGCATTTTTCGTGATGATGGCAGGCGATTGCACATTGGATAATTCGGCGACAACCGGAACTGTGTAATCCAATGGAACCGTAGTGTCTGTGCCAGGAGCGAAATCGGATTTGATTTGTAATCTGACCGCAGCCGGGTTGCGTTTGGAAACTGGGCTGGCTTTGTCTGAATCAGTTATGCCGGTTTCACCATTTTTGGCGAATGGCTCAGAAGATTGCCGGGCAGCAGACAACGGGCAATTGCCAATTGTAATGGTGGTGACCTGCAAATTTTCGGAAGGGCAATGCCCCGAGAGGCGTTCCATGACGGATTGAAATTTTTCCGCCGGAAGCTGCGACAACGGAACGGCAGTTGGTTTTGGATTCGCCGATGAATCGCTGCCAACTGAAGATGGAATGGCTTTAAGAGTGGACATCAGGGTGATGATTTGGTTTCGGAGGCATCTGGAGGCAAAACCATCCGCAATCGCTCAGTAATTTGGGCGGCATATTTTGCTCCGTCGTCGCTCCGCTTGCTCAACGAGTCGAGCAGCAGACTGGCTTCGTCGGGTTTCATCACCGCAAGCAGTCGCACGACGTCGTCATCGGACATTTGGGCGATCATCCGTGCCGCACCTTCCGGCGACATGGCTGCGATTACCTTGGACTGCTGCTTGAGATTGATCATTTCCTGCGACTTGAGGCGGAGGACGTTCCGGTCAAAATCCGCCTGCAATTGGTAGACCGTCTGTGTGGCCGTTGAAAATTCCTGGCGCTCGGCATCCAACCGCGTTTGCAATTCCTGCAACTGCTGTGTGCGCTCGTCCAAGTCGCTCTTTTCCATTTTCAATTCTGCGACCCACTGTGCAAATTCTGGATTCTTGAATTTCCACGACGGGTCGTTGTCCGGCGTCAATTTGGCCTCGGTGAGCATGGCGCGGACGCCGACGAATTGTGCGGGTCGGATCAGCAGCGCCGTAGTGCCCAAATAAATCAGGCAGCCCAAGATGGCGACCATCCACGAAGATGTAAGCCAGCGTGTCATATTTTTTCCATTAATGTCGGGACAGATTCACTTTGATCGGATGCCGATGAATTAAGCCGCAGTCCCATTTCGTCCAATTCCTTTTGTTCATCGCGTTGCACATCATTGTCGTAGGCGCGCCGGAATTTATCGCGCAACTGGTCGAGAGCCTTGCGTTCCCGGGTGGCCACCGACATTTCATGCCAAGCTTCCTGGGCGGCGAGTTGGGCGGCTTTCAGTGCGGCTGTCAGTTGCTCACAACGCTGTTCAATTTCACCGCACCAAGCTCGTGTTTGATGCAATTTCGAGAAAGTCGCTCCATCGGCAACCTCCTCGCAAAAGGCCGTCCACGACGTGGACAATTCAAGGAACCCTGCATCTAGTTTTGCTGCGGCTTCGTCAGTGGCACGCAACGCCTCGACATAACGTTTTTGCGCGACTCGCTCTTTTTGCTCTCGCAGCAGGCGCAGTGGCTGAAGGGAAAAGCGAAATGCTTTCATAATTTATTTCCTGGGCTGAGGTTGTTTTTGCGGGATAGGCGTGGACAAAGCCGCCAACAATTGCGACCAGCTTTGGGTGGCGTCAAATCCTTCGCCGACTCCCTGCCGTAAAAAACGTTTTAGTGGTTCGTGCAAGGCAATGGCGTGGTCGATTGCTGGATTGCTGCCAGCCGGATAGGCACCGATGTTGATTAAATCCTGATTGCGCCGGTAAACCGCCAGATGTTCGCGTCCGGCGGCAGTCAATGCGAGTTGCTCCGGCTTCAACAGATCGCGGTTGAGCCGGCTGACGCTCTCCAGAACGTCAATCGCCGGGTAATGGTTTTGAGTCGCCAATTCGCGCGTTAGTACGATGTGTCCGTCGAGAATCGAGCGCGTTGCATCGGCAATCGGATCGTTCATGTCGTCGGCTTCGACCAACACAGTGAACAAACCGGTGATGTCGCCTGTTTCGGAGGTGCCGGCGCGTTCGAGCAGCTGCGGAAGCATTGAAAAAACCGATGGTGTGTAACCCCGCGTAGTCGGCGGCTCGCCGACGGCCAGGCCAATCTCACGTTGCGCCATTGCCAGACGTGTCACGGAATCCATCATCAACAGCACGCTCAACCCCAGATTGCGAAAAAATTCCGCGATGGCCATTGCCAATGACGCGCCCTTAATACGATGCAATGCGGGTTCGTTGGAAGTGGCGACGATTACGACTGATTTTTTGCGCCCGAGCGCATCAAGATCACGTTCCAAAAATTCGCGAACTTCACGCCCGCGTTCGCCAATAAGTGCAATGACATTTACGTCGGCATCTGCTCGCGACGCCATCATGCCGAGCAATGTGGATTTGCCAACGCCGCTGCCGGCAAAAATGCCGAGACGTTGTCCGCGGCCGCACGGCATAAATGTATCAACGGCCTTGATGCCCGTTTGAAATACACGATGAATGCGCTGACGCTTTAGCGGGTGCGGCGGCAACAAATTTAATTCGACAGACTGCTCGGTTTGAACCGGCCCAAGCCCGTCGATCGGACGGCCCAAGCCGTCAAGCACACGGCCTTTGAGCGCGTTGCCGACACCGATGCGCATTGGCGCACCGGTGGCGGTGACTTCACTGCCCGGGTGGATGCCTTTCAGTTCACCCAGCGGCATGAGCAGAAGATGATGGTTTCGAAAGCCGACGACTTCGGCGAGTGTGATGCCGTCGTGCCGGGCGGATTCAATGCGGCAGATTTCGCCAACCGCTGCGACGGGACCCTCCGATTCAATGACCAGCCCGATGACTTGCACGACGCGACCACAAGTTTCCGTGACGCGCGCATGGCGCACACGTTGTAGCGCGGCGTCAAATCGTTTGGCTGGGCAGGAAAGGGCGGATTTCATTTGGAAATGGATTCCCGAATTTGTTCGATCTTTGTTTCGCGGCGCGCATCCAGCAGGCCAAATCGGGTTTGCACCAGACAGCCGCCGCGAGTGATTTCGGATGAACCAATGAATTTAAGCGGGCCAGCTTCGGGCAAACCCTGAAGAATCGGCGCAGCGTGTTTGTGTAGCAACGCAAGATCGTCAGGATGGAGATGGACGGTTATTTCGGCGGTTTCCTTGGTTTCAAGCACCGCTTCTCGCACGATGGCTTCGACTAGAACGGAATCAATGGGAATTCCTGCGACAAATTTTTTTGCGGATTCCAGCGCGATTTGAAACAAAACACCCTCGGTTTGTTGGATGACATCCGGCACGGCATTACGCAATGATTCAAGAACACCTTGCTGCAGTTCGAGCAATTCATTCCGTTGCTGGAGCAACTGTTCACCAAGATTCTTTTCTGCGTCAAGCCTTCCGCGTTCGAAGGCGGCCTGTTCGAGGGCGCGAGCACGATTTTCCTGTTCGCTTTCCGGCGGTAGCACGCTCAGGCGCACTTCGCGGAGAGGTTCGTTTAGAACAATGGTTTCAGACCACTTCATATTCAATGTTGCGGGCTTCATCAAGGTCGATTTCGCCATCCGTTTCGAGTTTGCGGACGGCATCGATGATTCTCAATTGTGCGGCTTCAACGTCGCGGAGCTTCACATGTCCCAGTGCCATCATTTCGTCCTGCACACCTTCGGCGCCGCGGCGCGAGATGTTGGAAAGAAGCAATTTTTTGAGTGGCTCGCTGGCTTTCTTCAAGGCAAGTGCGAGGTCGCGCATTTCTGTCTCGCGCATGATGCGTTGGATGACCTGCGCATTGAGCAGGAGCAAATCCTCGAATGTGAACATTTTTTTGCGAATCGCCTGCGATAATTCTGGATTGCGCTCTTCTATGCTGGAAAGCAGCAGGCGGCTGATGTTTTTGTCCATCGCGTTGAGGATGTCCGCAGCGGGCGTGACACCGCCGGTCTGGCTCAAAGCGCGGGTTTGTTTCACACCCATTTTGGCGTTGAGCACGTTCACCACTTTTTCCGCCACTTCAACCGGTGTTGGTGCCAAGGTGGCGAGTCTCTCGATGATGCTTTCGCGTTGTTCGGGTTGGAACAAGGAAAACATCTGCGCGGCTTTTTCAGGAGAGAGATGACTGATGACGAAGGCCATGGTTTGCGGCTGCTCGTCGCGGATGAGGTTGAAAATGCTTCGCGAATCCATGTCAGCAATGGATTGCATGGCGCCGGCGGAGGCGCGGTTTGGCAGGATGCGACCGAGAATGTCGCTGGCCTTGATGCTGCCCACGGCTCTTTCGAGAGAGTTGCGTGTGACGTCCAGTCCCGCCGAAACGGAAGTGCTGGCGGCCAGCGCAACCTCTGAAAAATCAAACAGGATTTCCTGCTGCTGTTCACGTGTGATCAGATTGAACCGTGCCATTTCGCGGGAAACAGGTTCAATTTCGCCGGGCTGAAATTGCTTCATGATTTCCGACGCACTTTCAGGCCCGATCATCACAAGCAACGCCGCGAGCTTCTGCGTTTTGGTCAATGCGCCGTTCTCGGCGGGCGCCGCATCGGGTGAATTTTCAATTTTTGCAGCCATGAATAATCAGCGTTCGGGTGTTGATCCACGGTTCATCCAATCACGGATGGCCTGGCTCATGTTTGATGGGTTTTCCTTGATGAGCCGGTTTAGCACATCCACTGTCACAACGCCCGGCTGCGGTTCGGGATGCCAATGGCTGTGACCATTGCCATTTCCGTTCCCGTTTTGCTGGCCCATGAGTTTGCCAATGGGAACGCCCAATGGAATTTCCTGAACCGGCGTGCGCTTGAAAATGCGTAGCAACACGACGAGTGCCACCAGACCGAGAGCGGGATAAACAAAATTGCGCGCTGTGTCCCACCAGAACTGCCGTTGCTGCTGCTGATCGAGTTGCTGCGTCATGGTGGTGGCGAACTCGTCATTGAAGGGCAGTTCCTCCAGCGTGAGAGTGTCGTTACGCGTGTTGTCGGCACCGGTCTGGATGCCAATCGCGCCAATGACAATCTGCTTCAGCTTGTCGAGCTCCTCCGGCGAGCGGTTGACCACTTTGCGGTCGGTGCCGGTTCCATCGTATTGCGCGGCGACGGTCACGGCGGCGGAAAGCCGTTTGATGCCGCCTGCCGCCTGGGTCAGGCTGCTGACGGTTTTGTTTATTTCGTATTCGACGGTGGAAGTGGTCTTGTGGTTGTCGGAGTTGTTGACTGGCGAGGAGCCGGACCTGACGCTGTTGGTGTCCGTGGAGGTATTGGCGGAGATGCCAACGGCCGATGTGGAACTGGAAGTGGTGGCGATGGTGCTCTCGTCATTCTTGGTTTGGGTGCGGATGACCTGTCCGTCAGGATCGTATTTCTCCGCAGTGCTGCTGGTGGTGTCAAAATTTATTTCAGCGGAAACGCGGACGATGGCCTGGCCGGGACCGAGAACTTTTTCAAGCATGTCCTGCGCCTTCTTTGCGAGATATTGTTCCAGGTTGCGCTGGGCGGCGAGCTGGGAAGTGGACAGACCGGAAATGGAGTCGTTTTCGTTGTTTTCGGAAAGCACGTTGCCCAGATTGTCCACGACGGTTACGAAATTGGGGCTCAATCCTTCTACCGAATTGGCGACGAGGAACCGGATGGAGTTGATTGACGACGGTTGCAATTGTGTGTTGCCGCGCACGCGAACAAAAACAGACGCGGTGGGATGCTTGTCCTTGTCGAGCAATAGCCGGTTCTCAGGTATGACGATCATCACGCGGGCGGCTTCGATCTCGTCAATCTGGCTGATGGTGCGGGCCAGTTCGCCTTGGATGGCACGTGTGTAATTTGCGCGCTGCACGAAATCGGAAATGCCGAAATTTGGCTTGTCGAATATTTCAAAACCCACGCCGTCGCCGCTGGGAATTCCCTTTCCGGCCAATTGCATCCGCATTTCATAAACCTTGTCTGCTGGAACGAGGATGGAACCGCCTCCCTCGCCGACCTTGTAAGGAACCTTGGCGTCGTCAAGTGCGGAGATGACCTTGGATGCCTCGGTGTCGGACAACTTGCCGTAAAGCAGGCTGTAATCAGCGCGTGATGACCAAAATGCGAGCGAGCCCAAGCCCGCCACTAGAACGAGCGTGGCCGAGATGACGCTGACACGCTGGCTCACGCCAAGCTGTTTCCAGATTTCAACAAGTTGTGCACCAAGTTTGGAAAGATTGTTCATTGGAAAATTTTCTTATAACTGCATTTTCATGATTTCCTGATAGGCATCGAGCAGCTTGTTGCGGACCTCGACCATCAGTTGAAATGAGACGTTGGCTTCTTCCATCCCAATGACGGCCTGATGCAGTGAAACATCGCCTCCCGCCTGTAAATTATTTACATTTTGCGAGGCGCTGATTTGTTTGTCGTTAACTTCGCCGACCATCTTCCCGAGCATTGTGGAAAAGGAATCGCCCGACGGCTGCGCCGGAGCGAGTATGCCGGGCTGGTCGGTGGGTGTGACCGGCAGCGACGGCGATATTTTTTCGCTTGGCGAAACGCCGTAAGCTGACATTAGCGGCTGGATGGCATTGAGCGGTATCATGGTTCAAATCAATGTTTGCCGATGGATAGAACTTGCAGGGCCATTTCGCGGGCGTTTTTGACCACTGCAAGATTTGCCTCAAAGGTGCGCGAGGCGGAAATCATGTCCGCCATTTCCTCTTGGATGTTGACGTTAGGCGTGGCTACCATGCCGTGCGAATCGGCATCGGGATTGCCCGGTTCGTAAACCATGTCAAACGGGCGCGGATCTTTTTCAATTCCGGCAACCCGCAGGGTTGGCGTGGCCGGTCCGCCGTCCATGGCCTGCCGAAGGGCGCTTTCAAACACCACGACCTGCCGTTGATAAGGCTTGCCATCGACGCCGTGCGTTGTGTTCGCATTAGCAATGTTTTCGGAAATGACATTCAACCGCGTGCGCTCGGCGTCGAGTGCGGCGGTGGTGTTCTGGATTCCAGAAAGAATATCAATCATATGTGTCAACCGGCTGTGCCTGTGATGGCCATTTTGAGCCGGTAAAGATCCGTGCTGATCAACTGCGTTTCCAGCGTGTTGGCCAGGGAATTCTGGTTCATCTTGAGCAATTCATCCTCCAAGCTCACCGTGTTGCCATCGGGGCTGACGGCAACCGCGTTTGGATCGACTTCCAGTTCGGGCTTCAGAGCGGCAATTTCCTGCGGGTCACGCGCGGCGCAGGCGCGTTGGAGTTCGGTGTTGAAGGAAGCCGCCACGTCCAGCCGTTTGTAACCGGGTGTCTCGAGGTTCGCGATATTGCTCGCGATGGCAGTCTGGCGCAAAGAAACAGCATCGAGCGTTTTTTTTGCGGCCAGATAATCGGGCTGATTGAAAAGGGCGTCTATCATGCTACTTTTTCCTGACGGTGTTAAGCAGCATTGGTGCCAGCGTGAAAAACCCGAGAAAATGGAACTTTATGTGAAGTGCTCTGCCAAAAGAGGAAAAATATTCCTCATGGAATGCCTCCACTAGGAAAGTGTTGTCTAGTTGCGAAAACCCCGAAGAAAATCTACGCCGCGTCGTTTTGCTAGCTTCAAGCTTCGGACAGCTCTTCCTTTTCGGACTCGTCAATCACAACATCATTGTATTCGAGCAGTTTGTTGCGCAGGGTGCGGACGTTGATGTTTAGCATTTTTGCGGCGTGCGTGCGGTTGCCTTCGCAACGGCGCAGCGCGGCAATAACGTGTTGCTTTTCCATCTCGGCCATTGTTGCAAAGTTATTGCCGTTGGTTCCCGTTGGAACATCAATGCCCGCAGACACGTCATCCAGCTCGTTGGAAGCCGTAAATCCGAGGTGTTGCGGATCGAGTTCTTGATGGCCGTCACTAAGAATGACTGCGCGCTCAATGACATTTTGCAATTCGCGGATGTTGCCGGGCCAGTGATGCGCCTTGAGGGCGTTCAAGGCTTTGGCCGAAATTCCGTGAACCTGCGCCCCGTGTTTGCGGCAGAAGCGGCGGGTGAATTCTTTGGCCAGAAGCGGCACGTCCTCGGGATGCTCGCGCAGGGGGGCAAGATGAATGGGCACCACGTTCAGGCGGAAAAACAAATCCTGCCGGAATTCCTTCTTCGCGACGCTCTCGTCAAGCCGGCGGTTGGTTGTGGCGATGACCCGCACATCCACCTTGATGGTGCGGTTGCCGCCGACGCGTTCCAGCTCCCGCTCCTGCAATACCCGGAGCAGCTTGGCCTGGACGCTGGGTGAAATCTCGCTGATTTCATCCAGCAAAATGGTGCCGCCATGGGCGAGCTCAAACCGGCCTTCGCGTTTGTTCAATGCGCCGGTGAACGCGCCGCGTTCGTGGCCGAAGAATTCGCTTTCAATCAGGTTTTCCGGGATGGCGGCGCAATTCACCTTGATGAACGGCGCATTGGCGCGGGTGCTGGCGCGGTAAAGTGCGCGCGCCACCAGTTCCTTGCCTGTGCCG
>PKZR01000336.1 GCA_003133815.1 Limisphaerales bacterium
GCAATTCCAGCACGGGGAATGCAATGGCGGCTTTGGTGGTTTCAGCGGGTGCAGGGGTGGAATTCATGGTAATAAGCCTATTTCATTCAAGAATCGCACGCAAGATGGAATGCGCTTTCCTGAAACCGGATTGGGCATTTGTCCAACTGGATTACGCTGTCATCCATCCGGATTACGCCTTAGTTCCTCTGGATTGGAAATTATCACATCTGGATTATGCTATAGCTTCTCTGGATTGTGCTTTAGTTCAGTCGGATTACGCTATATTTAATCTGGACTCCGCGTTTCTGCATCTGGACTGGGCATTTCGACAGATGGACTGGGCAATCTTATATCCGGCGTGGGTATTTCCCCAGTTGAAGCGGGCGGAACCAAAGTGGTTTTGCAAATCAATGCTGACATTTGGGGTGGTTCGGTGTTTCATGCTGGCGATGTCCGATGCGCACAGAGTTTTGCCGGGTGAACTGCTCAAGGCGACGTCGCGCTCGTTCTATCTGACGTTGCGCGTGCTGCCGGCGGCGGTGCGCCCGCAGATCGGCCTGGCCTACCTGCTCGCGCGCACGACGGACACCATCGCGGACACGGAAATCGTCCCGCCCGCGCTGCGGATTGTGGCGCTGGAAGATCTGCGCAAACGAATTTCTGGAAGAAGTTTCGCGCCGCTGAATTTTGGGGAGCTGGCGAAGCAGCAGAATTTGTCCGCTGAAAAATTGTTGCTGGAGAAAGTCGAGGCGAGTCTGTCCGCGCTGCAAAATCTTTCCGAAGCCGACCGGCAGTTGATTCGCAAAGTCCTCGACACGATCACGAGCGGACAGGAGCTGGACTTGCGGCGGTTTGGAAAATTTTCCGCCGGAACGCGGGTGTCCTCACCCAGCGCATCTCCGAATAATTTATCAAGTGCTGCGGCTGGGGACAGCCGCGCTCCAAACATCGTCGCGCTGGAAACGGCGGCGGAACTGGATGATTACACTTACCGCGTGGCCGGCTGCGTGGGGGAGTTTTGGACGAAGATTTGCCGGGCGCATTTGTTCCCGAACGCGACGCTGGATGAGCAGCAGTTCATCGCGGACGGCATCCGGTTCGGCAAGGGTTTGCAGCTCGTGAACATCTTGCGCGATTTGCCGAAGGATTTGCGCAATGGCCGCTGTTATCTGCCGAGGGAAAAGCTGGCGGAAGCGGGATTGTCGCCGGAAGATTTGTTGTCGCCCGCGAACGAAGCCAGATTCCGCGGGCTTTACAATTCCTACCTGGACATGGCGGAGACGCTCCTGGCGGCGGGCTGGAATTACACGAATTCGATTCCGCGCGGCCATGTGCGGGTGCGGCTGGCGTGCGCGTGGCCGGTCTTGATCGGCGCAAAAACCATTTCGCGGCTGCGCGAGGGCGGCATTCTCGACCCGCAAAACCGGATAAAAATCACGCGTGGGGAGGTGCGCGGGATTTTATTGCGGTCGGTGGCGGGTTATCCGTTTGCGGGCGTCTGGCAAAAACTGTTTGTAACCGGCAGGAAAGCTGTTGCATCTGAAGCGAAGTTGACGTAAAAAGCATCATGCAATTTTCCAAGTTCCTGTCGCTGTTCTGCGCAACCGCCGTTTGCGCCGGTTTTATTTCCGCACGCGCTGATGACAATCCCGCGCAGGCCGCCGCGCGCGCGGCGTTGGAGCAGAAGATGCAGGATTTGGATGCGCAGGAGGCTGCCACAAATTCGGCGGCACCGCCGGTAGTCGTGGTAACTCCTTCCGGCGCGGCGCAGGAACAACCCGCTCCGCCCGCAACCGTCACCACAACTCCCGCAGCAACCGCGCCGGCTGAAACACAGCCTGCGCCCGCGATCATACCCGCAGACAACGATGCGCAGGCCGCCGCACGGGCAGCTCTGAATCAAAAAATGCAGGAACTGGATGAGCAGGAAGCTGCTACAAATTCGGTAACATTGCCGGTGATTACGATCGCCCCGGTCGTGGCCGCGCCGGAACAAACCAGTCATCCGGTGGAAACCCAACCGGCTCCAACCGCACAGGTTCAGGCTCCAGCGGCCGCGCCCACGCCCACGCCGTCGGCGGCCGACGTGAATTATCCTGGAAAAGAGCTTGGATTGAAGCCGATTGAGGCGCCCGCACCGCCGATATCGGCGGACAAACAGGCGCAGCTTCAGGCATTGCTGGCGAAATACATGGCTGACCAGGTTTCGCCGGAGGAGTATCAGCAGCAGCGCGCGGCCATCCTGGCCCAGCCGTAAGAAATTATTTTTCCAGCTCCCGCCGGACGAAAAATTCCGGCGGGCTTTTTGTTTCCCGAACTTGAACTTTGCCCGCTGAACCCTAAACTCATCCGCCATGCACGATTTTCGTTACGTCGGAAACAAATTGTTCTGTGAAGGCGTCGCCGTCGAGACGCTCGTCAAAAAATTCGGCACGCCGCTTTACGTCTATTCGCAGCGGACGCTGACTGATCATTTCCAGAAACTCGATTCCGCGCTTGGGGCGCTCGACCATCTGGTCTGCTTTGCGATGAAGTCGAACTCGAACCTTGCCGTGCTTCGGACGATTGCGAACCTGGGCGGCGGGTTCGACATTGTTAGCGGCGGCGAATTGCAGCGCGTCATCGCGGCGGGTGGCGACCCGCGCAAATGCGTTTTCGCGGGCGTGGGGAAAACGGAGGCTGAAATTGAATTTGCGCTGCTGGAAAATATTTATTGCTTCAACGTCGAGAGCGAGCCGGAATTGCAGCGCATTAACAAGGTTGCCGCGCGCCTGAAAAAAATCGCGCCCGTTGCCGTGCGCGTGAATCCGAACATCGAGGCGCACACGCACGCCAAGATCACCACCGGCACCTATGAGAATAAATTCGGCATCGAGTTTGAAAAGATCGAGGGAATCTACGCCCGCGCCAGCAAGTTAAAAAACCTGCGGCTGCGCGGTTTGCAGATGCACATCGGCTCGCAGCTCACCACCGTGTCACCATTCGAGCAGGCGATCAGGAAAGTTCTCCCGCTGGTGGAGAAGCTGAAGAAAAGACATGCTTTGGAATTTTTCAGCATTGGCGGCGGACTTGGCATTGTATATCAGCCCGTTCTCGCGAGCGGTTCGGCGGACTGGTGGCAGTCGGCGGCGGCAAAAAATGTGCTGACACCAGCGAAATATGCCGCGCGCCTTGTGCCCTTGCTCAGGCCGCTTGGTTTGAAAATCCTGCTCGAACCCGGACGTTTCATCTCCGGCAACGCAGGCATCCTCGTCACGCGCATCGAATACGTGAAACGCACGGGAAAAAAGAATTTCCTCATCGTGGACGCGGCGATGAATGATCTGATCCGTCCGGCGTTTTACGACGCGTATCACGAAATCGTTCCGCTCACGAGAAAGGGTGGCGCACCGATTTCATCCGATGTCGTCGGTCCGATTTGCGAATCCGGCGATTATTTCTGCAAAGACAGGCCCCTGCCGAAGCTCGGCGAAGGTGACGCCATCGCCTTGTTGAGCGCGGGCGCTTATGGCTCGGTCATGGGTTCAAACTATAACGCGCGTCCGCTGCCGACGGAAGTTTTGGTGAACGGCAAAAAATTCGCCGCCGTGCGCGAGCGTCAGGCCGTGGCAAAAATCTGGGCGGATGAAAAAATCGCGCCGTGGCAGAAGTGAATTTCACTTTGCGATCTGCCCGCGCGTGACGCCGAGCTGGTTCATCAGCTTCATCTCGCGCCATAGTTGCGCGCCATCAATTTCACCGCGCAATAGCTGGCGGTATTTCGCAATGGTGCGTTCGACGGTTTCCGGAGATTCATCCAGAAATTCCACGCGAAAATTTCGCACGCCCAGTTCGATCATCTTGGAAATGTATTCCGCGCCGGTCTGCGTCTGCGAGTTAAAGACCGTGTTGCGGCATCCGGCGTCTGCCTTGAGCGCGTGCTCCGCGCCGACGCGGTCGCGGAGCTTGACGACATGCGTGTCGCAGGGACGGCCGCAGTTCGTATAATCTGTTCCGCTCGACAGAAACGCGCAGAATACGCAGTGCTCCATGTGAAACATTGGCATGTGCTGATGGATTGTGACTTCAAACCAATCCGGCGGCGCGGCCTGCAACAGAGCTTCGAGTTGCGCAAAATTCAAATCGTAGGATGGCGTGATGCTTTCCAAGCCAAATGTATTTTTGAAATAATCTGCCGCCAGCCGGTTGGCTATGTTTAATGAATAATCTCCCCGCTTTCGGCAACCGGCGAAAAATTTCAGGTGGTCGTAATTGCGGATAAGATAGCCGTCGGCGTTTGATGAAAGGACTTGTTTCAAAATCCACTCTTCGCCTGTTTTGAAAATTCTGGGAGGTGCAACCCAGATTGAACTTTGCGGCGCACAGCAACTGCGAGCCGTATGAAAAGCGGCAACCGCTTCGCGATATTTCTTGGGGTCTTCAAACTCGCAATAAACCGTCCGCACGCCGCATTTCAACGCGGCTTCGAGCTGCGGCAGGCTTCGGACGAGGACGATCAGTTCCGAATCATCAGATTTGCCACCGAGACGCAGAGACGCAGAGGAAGTAAATGAACCTTGTATCTCTGCGTCTCGGTGGACATTTAATTGCCAGCGTTTTGGCTGAGCGCGGAGTTTTTCCAGTTCGCCTACGAACTCGCGGCGCAGGCGGTTCAGTTCGCTCATCGGCAGCATGACTTCGCCCGTCAGAAAATTCTTCACTTCGCCCAGCTTGAACGGCGTTCCGCCGAGGCGGCCCAGTTGTTCACGCAACCGTTCGATTGTGAGCGGTTGTTTTTCGGCCTTGGCCAGCGGCATCGCGGAATCAAGCTGGACGACATGACCCTCTTCGTCGCGGGCGATCAACGTAAGCGGTTTGCCGACGAGACCGTGGATTTCCATTTCGGTTGGTCGTTGAAAGCGCGGGGTGTCACCGGCAAAGCTCTGGCGTAGGCGCTTGTCGAGTTCAGGATCGTTCGTCTTCCACAATTTATCGCCAACGTGGACCCGGTTGAAATCAATGTTGCCGTAACCAAACTCCAATGCAGACTCGCCGGAGTTTTTAGTCTTATGATTCGAAATTTGAATTTCGTAAACACGGCCGCCTTCCTCTTTTTCATC
>PKZR01000388.1 GCA_003133815.1 Limisphaerales bacterium
TACGAAATTTCAAAATTCATCGGCTCTGCGGCAAACGCCTTTTCCAGAAGCTCCGCACGGTCAGGAAAAGGAACCGGCGACTGTTCCGCTCGCGCCAGCCAGTATTGTTCATGGCCGCGACGCCATTCCTGCCAGCTTAAATACGCGACCCCGCCGGCCAGCGCGGCGGTCACCATGATTTTCACCGGCAGCCGGATGTTCAGCCAGTAGCTTTCCGTGGCAAAACGCAGGTTGCTGCTCAGCAGGGCGAGCAGAGTCACGCCCAAAATTGCATTCGCAGGGATGTGCAGATTGAAATCCACGACAGAATGGATCGCCAGCGCAAGCAAACCCATGGACGCGCCAAGAAAAAAGGCGAGCCGGTTGCTCTGGCCGCTCCCAAAATCCTTTTCCGCGCGGCGGACATGATTGCGTGTCCGCAACAGGCCGCTTACAAAAAGCGTCATGCCCGTAAGCACGATGATTCCGCCGGTTGTTCCCCAGTCGGCCAGCAAGTTGAGGTAGTCATTATGCGCGCGGTCGGGCCGCGCCTGGATGTGTTCCGGGCGATACTGCCGGAAGCGATAGTCATAATGGGCCGGACCGACGCCCCACCAGAAATTATCCCGCCACATCTCTTCAGCCGCAGCCCACATGCCGCGCCGGAAATCCAGCTTGTCTTGCTTGCTGTCCAGCGTTCCCTCGACGCGGTTCATGTAAGGCAACGACTTCTCCAGATAATTTTTCGTGAAATAAGTTCCGCCCGCGACCAAAACAACCAGCAGCAGCAAGGCCGGAATCCTGTGATTCCTGTGAAAAATCAAGATGACGAGCAATGCCAGCAACGCCACCGCACACGCCGTCCAGCCGCCGCGCGAAAACGTCAAGGCCAGCCCGATCGCCGGACCCAGGGTTGCGTAGCCAAGTAAAATCCGCGTCACCGGCTTGATGCGACCGGCCAGGATGTAAGCCACCGCCAGCGGCAGAATCATTTCCAGGAAACCCGCAAAGTCGTTCGGCGAAAAGTATGTGCCCGAAGAACGGCCCACGTAAGGCGAAGTGTAAGACCAGACCCGGTTTGTATGCCTCAAATACTGGTAAGCCGCGTAAGTCGAAATTCCCGCCGCCAGAAAAACCAGCGTGTAGGTGATGACCTGTGAAAACTCCTGCCGGTATAAATTATTGACGATCGCATAAAACAGGAACCCATACATCACCACCTGGATCATTTCCAGCCGCGCCACATATTCGATATCCGCGGTGAGATAACGCACGACGGCGTAGATCATGAACGCCAGCACCACCCAGCAAATCGGCGGCCAGAGCAGTTGCGGCTTGCGGCTGCACCAGAGCCGGGCCGCCCACAAAACCATCACGCCAATCGTCAATCCCTGGACGACGAGAAACGCCCACGCATCCACCGCGCCCATCGCCAGCGGGGCAAACACCAGGATGGCGAGCACCAGACCCAGGATCGTGCGCTCGCACCAGCCGTCCACCCGCTTGCGGTCAATGAACATTGTGCGCTGCAAAATGAACCAGACGCGCGGGCAAGTAAATGAAGAATGAAAAATGATGAATGAAGAAACCAGCGGCTGCGGTTGCGCAGACATTCTTCATTCTTCATTCTTCATTTTGCCTTCCCCGGCTTCCGCCCGGTATTCCAGAATGTCCCCCGGCTGGCAGTTCAGGTGTTTGCAGATGGCTTCCAGCGTGGAGAAGCGGATGGCCTTGGCCTTGCCGGTCTTGAGGACGGAAAGGTTTTGGGCGGTGATGTCCACGCCATCGGCCAGGTCGTTCAGGCGCATTTTGCGCTGGGCGAGAACCACGTCGAGATTGACAATGATGGGCATATTAAAAGGAATGATGAATGTAGAATGCAGAATGCAGAAACGGAACCCTGCGCGTCAGCTTGATTGTTTCTTCATTCTTCATTCTGCCTTCTTCCTTTGTGTTTTAAACCGTCAATTCCTGCTCCTCACGGATTTTCCGCGCCTCGTCAATCAGCCAACCGATGAAGATAATTAAAAGACCAGTAAATAAATCATCAAAGCCAGCCGCCAACAAATGATTATCCGGCGACGGCGCGATGAAATGCAAAGACAAGTCCATTATAAACCTTGCACAATAAATACCGCCCAAAATTTGGATGCAACGAACTGTTTCAGCCGTGAATAAAATTCCTTTTTCTAAAAAGCCAAATAATTTTAGAGCTGTGCGATACCAGAACAAATACACAATCAAATTCAAAACAGCCCAAAACATAAAAGCTCCAGGGTATGGTTCGGAATCTGCCGCAGATGGATGTGACGCTTCTGACAAAACAACTTTGTGCAAGATTACCAGAAAATCAAAAACACCATATGTAACAAATATCAGCGGAATTCCATATTGCAAAAATAGCCGGATGCACCTGCTGACTTTTTGGATGCGATTCATCCGCGCGTTGTTCTTTGGAGGTTGTTCGTTGGGATTCATAAATTCAATCTGGTCAAACCGTCAATTCCTGTTCCTCCTGAATCTTCCGCCCTTCGTCCATGATCCACGAGACGAAGATGATCAGCAGCCCGACGAAAAGGGAGTTGGTGTTCAACGGCATGTCGCGGAGCGCGCCTTGCATCTGGTAATCAATCGCCCAATTGACAATCAGGTAGTAGCCGAGCGACCGGATGTGCCGGACGTTTCTGGCCGAGAACAAAATGCCCTGCCGGTAAAGCCTGAACAGTGCGAAAACCACCCAGTAGCCAAAACCGCCCCAAGCGATTTGCACCAGCCACAGGTAAAAAATGTTGTCGGGCATATCCGCCGGCGAAGTATAAATATGATGCTGCGCAACCATGATGCGCGCCTTGGGTTCGGAAAAAAACGGCCAGCCCATGAAAAACGCCAGCAGCGAATAGCAGGTCAGCACAAAAAAGAGAACCATCAAAATTTGCACCCACCCGCTGGCGTTCTGGATGCGCCGGAGCCGGGCGGCATGAGGTTCGGCGACATTTTTGGCCCGGTTCCGAACTACCAGCCAGAAGACGTAGAAAGCTAAGGCAAAACTTAAAGCAACCCAGATATTGACGAGAATCATGCGCCGATCCTAAATCCAGCCATAACCAAAGTCAATATATTTTTATTGATAAACGATAAACTATTGCCGTTTTGCGTTTAATAAGCCTCTGACCAGCCCAATCATTGCCATCTGAAGCTTGGGATGGTCCTGCTGGTTTCTAGCAGCCGCGTCGGAGGCTTCGGATGGTCTTGCTGATTTCAAGCAGTCNNATTGCTGATTTCAACATGCCACGTTTGAAGCTTAGGATGGTCATTGTAAATATACGCATGCCGCGTCCGAGGATTCAGGTGGTCGTCACTCCGCCACGACTAACCATATATTGTCATTTTTGCCCGAAAACTGAGCAATCCATGTGGAGACAGTTTTCAGGGACGGAGCGAACATGGGCGCGAAAATTCAAACCAAAACCGGCAATCGTAAGGATCAATATGATTGAACTTCACAAATATCTCACGAATCCCTTCAACGACATCCACATCAGCACGAATGAGTTGGTGGCCTTTAGCACCGACCATCTGGCGCGGCTCATCGCCAACAACCAGGCGGCGGTGTATGCCGGGCGCATCACCGCCACCACCACGGCCCTGACCGCCGTGGGCGGCGCGTTCACGGATGACAAGACCAAGCTGGCGCTGCGCAAGTCCAAGAAGCAGGCCAAGGGCGCCTTTCGCAAGGCGTTGCCGGCGGCCATCGGCAAAATTTACGGCGCGGTGCAGGCGCAGTTCGGCGACGCCGGGGTGCAGATGACGGAATGTTTTCCGAAGGGGCGCTCGGTGTTCACCAGTTGCACGGACGGCGCGCTGGCGGGGGAATTGCAGACCCTCGTCAACGGCGTGACGGATTATCAGGCGCAGCTCGGCGCGCCGGTGGTCGCGGCGGCCACGGCGCTGCTCGCAAACTGGAACTCTGTTTATCAAACGAGTGAAACTGCCACGGGCAACAAGTCCAGCACGGCAGGAGCCAAGGGCTCGGCGCGGGCGGCGCTGCAACTGGAACTTTACAAGAACCTGCTGACGCTGGCGCTGAATTTCCCTGACCAGCCGGATCAACTGGATGTTTACATGCAGCAAAGCTTGCTCTCGCCGCATACCCAGACGTCCGCAACGTCCGCACCCGCGCCGGCAACCACGGCCACGCCGCCCGCTGGCAAATGATTTTTGCCGCCATTGTTCGCATGACGGAGAGGGCATCGTTCCAATGAAGTGTGGCGGCAACGGTGGTCATTCCGCTTCATTGGTTTCCTGAAAACGCCGTGGGCGACGGTGGTAATGTCCTCATCGCCCAAATTTTTTGAACCGCCGGCAGCGGCATGATTTGCCGGGCGGCGGCGGGCGGCTCACAGAGACGCGCTCCGAAGTCAGGTCGTTATCACATCCATCACAGGTTTGATTCTTCGCGCGATTCGTTTTAACCTTTCCAAACTTATGACCGACCCGCGTTACACCAAACTGGCCAAACTGCTCGTGAACTATTCCACCGCGCTCAAAAAGGGCGACCGCATCCTGCTCGACATGATTGACGTGCCGGACGAGTTCACCGTGGAAATGATCCGTGCCGTGCGCGCGGCGGGCGCCACGCCGTTCGTCGAGACGCGCCACACGCGTGTCGGGCGTGAGCAGTTGCTCGGCATCACCGAGGCTCAGGCCGCCGATGTCCGCGACATCGAAATGTTCCGCATGAAAAAGATGCAGGCCTACNNGCATGAGCACGGAGGCGTTTGAGAATCTTTACTTCGACGTTTGCACCATGGATTACGTGAAGATGGCGCGTGCTATGTCGCCGCTGGAAAAGTTGATGAAGCGCACGGACAAAGTTCATTTGAAATCGCCGGGCACGGATTTGACTTTCAGCATCAAAGGCATCGGAGCAAAAAAATGCGAGGGCACGCGGAACATTCCCGACGGCGAAGTGTTTTCCTGCCCGGTGAAAGATTCCGTGAACGGCACGATCCAGTTCAACACGCCGACGCTCTATTCGGGAACGAAATTTGAAAACGTCCGGCTNNGAAAAAATCGCCGGCTCGCTGCACTTCACACCGGGCCAGGCCTACGAGGATTGCGGCAACGGCAACAAGAGCGCGATCCACTGGGACATGGTTTTGATCCAGCGCAAGGAATGGGGCGGCGGCGAGGTGTGGTTCGACGGCGAACTCATCCGCAAGGACGGCCTTTTCCTGACGAAGGAATTGAAGCCGTTGAATCCGGTGAACTTGAAGTGAGCAGGGCCTGTGCTCTGTTTCAATTACAATTTTTTTACAAAAAATCGCTGGCGTTTGCGCCCAAAAGGGCGTCGAATGGCTTTGTATGAAAAACCTCCTCGGCCTTTTTATTCTTTGTGCTGTGATTGGGCTCCGCTGCGCCCAAGCCGCGAATGCCTCAAACGAATCCGCTTGCCGGTTGACGGTTGAATTGCGCGACGGCTCGCGCGTGGTCGGCGACAGCGTTGAAAAATATTTCAAATTTCATTCCATATTGCTCGGCGACCTGAAGCTTGAATTGAAAGACATCCGCTCGGTGGAATGTGTTTCCAGCAATTCGGCGAAATTGTCCACGGTGAACGGCGATGCGCTGACGGTTTCATTCGTGGATTCGGAGTTCGCCGTGAAAACCAGTTTTGGCAAGGTGGATTTGCCGGTGGATTTGGTGCTCAAATTTTCGGTGACAGCGGGCGGCTTGGGTGGACATCCTCCGGGATTGGTTGCGCTGTGGTCGGGTGAGGGTGGCGGCATCGATTCGGTGGGCGGCAACACGGCGATATTGACGGATATTTCCTTTGCGGAGGGCAAGGTGGGGCAGGCGTTTTCTTTCAATGGTGAGAGTTCGAGCATCAGGATCCCCGCCAGCCCGGCATTGGACATCGGAGCGGGCGACGGTTTCACCATCACGGCTTGGATCAAGCCGGCGGATGTTAACGGCTATCATCCGCTGTTTTCATGGATGGATGGCGTCCCGGTGAATGCCTCGATTTGTTTTAATTCCACCCAAAGTGGCGCGCTGATGATCTGCATCACGGATGGAGAGGGAAATCGCTTTTTGGTTTCCAATCAAGGAACGCTGGCAAGGGACGTCTTCCAGCACATCGCCGTCACTTATGACAAGTCCAGCGGCATCGGCACATGGTATTTGAACGGAGTCGTGGTGGCCCAGCGCCATTTGAGCGGCCAGGTAAACAGCACCAA
>PKZR01000165.1:0-427 GCA_003133815.1 Limisphaerales bacterium
GCACAATTTTGTTCTGGATATTCGCGCGATTGATGGTCAGCAGATTGGAGCTTCCAAGCCTGTCGTAGAAAATGCCGTATCCGCCGCGCAGCACTGTCTTGGCCTTCTTGTCCTTGCCGTTTCCATCCAGCGCGTAGGCGAATGCAGCGCGCGGGGCCCAGTCGTCGTGGGCGGATATGTGATTCTGAGCCTCCCAGCGAAGTCCGCCGGAGAGTGTCAACCGCGGATTGACCTTCCAGTCATCTTGCGCGAACAGTGCGATGTCGAAAACATTGGCCAGTGCCAATTCCCGGCCGCCGGTGTAGCTCGCCGTTGTTGGACCGTAGCCCTCGGTCACCAACGTATTGAACGGCGTGCCCGCGGCAAGCCCGTTGGCCATTGCCAAGTAGCTCGCTGAGGAATCGAATGTAAACGAGCCATTGAAGTT
>PKZR01000165.1:470-4949 GCA_003133815.1 Limisphaerales bacterium
GGATAATGATTCTCATTTTGCCGCTCATACTGGAAACGGCTTTCGTTAACAGTGTGATCATTGAGGATAATTGCATCACTCATCTGTACGGTGTGATCGGTGTTCGATTCGTGTGTGGAGGCGCTGGCCAGCGAGCCCGAATTCAGATCCCCGTGTTCGGACTCGGACCAGAAACCATAGCGCACCGTGAAAGTGTTCTTCGCGCCCAGTTGCCAATCGATGCGCGCCGAGGCATTGTCGCGAACGCGTTGACTCAACAGGTTGACACCGTAATTAGTGCAATCTACGAACGTGCCTGTGCCCGTACAACTCGCGAACAGGCCGGTGGAGTTGTCAAGAATAGCGTCCGGAATCAGCCATGCATTCACATTCTCTGTGTTGCGCTGCTCGGCGCTTACGAAGAAAGAAGCAGTTTTTGAGATTGCCCCGCTCACTGTGCCGTTGAACTGATAGCTGTAGTAAGAGGGGATTGACGTTGAGAACGGGTTGCCGGTATTGAAACTCTTGTCGTTGCCTTGGATGAAGAACTGGCCGTGCAGCTTGTCGGTGCCGGGCTTGGTGAGAATCTCAATGCGGCCGTAGCCAAGCTTGTCGTATTGCGCGGCGAAAGGATTTTGATTGATACGGATTTCGCGAATGGACGACTTGGGCGGCAGCTGTCCGCCGGTAAAGCCGTCGATGTAGATCTGTCCGCCGTCGTTCTCAAACGTGCAGTTGACGAATTTGAAATCGTCCAAGGCCGCGTTCCGGCTGAACCGGGCGCCCGAGGAATAGCCGCGTCCGGTGAAGTATGCCGGCGTCAGTTGAATCCAGATGGCGAACTTGTTGTGGTTGGCGACGAAGTTCACGTCCTCAAGGCGCACGTGCCTGACCGGCGGAGCGCCGCCATAGCCGAGCACCAGCGAGGAAGTGTAGGAATAGTTTACAAATCCTTTTACGACAAAATCCTCGATCCCGCTGGGCGCGTTTGTCCCAGTACCCCTGCCGCCGTAAAAGGCCCAGGTGTCGTCCATGGTCATGGCAAACCCGTCTTCAATCCGGATATGCCGGTCGGAACTGAAGTCATAGGCATCGTCGTGGTACTGTTGCTTGCGATTGACGATTTTCAAGTTGCGGGTGGTGAAATTCTCGGTGCCCATGACGTGAATGGTCCAATAAGCGGACCGGAGCAGGCACAAATCCTGAAAAGTAATGTTGCGGCAATCATTGACCACGTAACCGCGGATTCCGGGACCATGCGGGTCGTTTACCTTTCCACTCGCGTCCCGGGCGGTTCCGTCCGAGGTGTCCGGTTGAAAATCATGCCACAACCACGGGTAACCCTGCATATCAATGGTGCCGCGCCCCATCAGACCCGCGTTCTCGACATGGTCAAAAACGAAAAAGGCCCGGAGTGACCTTCCACCGACCGGCGCTGGCGCTCCGGTATAATCCGCACTCCGGCGCGAGCCAAGAATGACGGCGCCCGCGTCCACGTAAAGCTGCACGTTACTCTTCACGAACACCGTGCCCGTGAGGTAAACGCCGGGTGGAAAATAAAGCACGCCGCCGCCAGGCCGGGCGGAGACATCGCTGATGGCCTGATTGATGTTCGTGGTTTCCAGGGTCTTGCCCGTGTTGTCAACGTGGTAGTCCATGATGTTGACCACGTTGGTGTCGCCAAGCCCGGGAGGATTCTGCTCCGGCGGATCGGCAAACAGCATCAGCCCGGTGCTGTAGAACAGCGGCTCGTCATTGAAAAACAGGATCAGCTTCCGCGGCTGGTCCAGATCGAAGCTGACCGTATTGCCGTCAATCTTCGGATGGATGCCATAGGCGAGCGGTCTGACGTCACAGGTAATCACCTTCCGCTCGCTGATCAGGTGGGTGATTTCAACGTGGACCTTTCCGGTCATGGCAAACCGGGCATAATCCATCCAATTGAACTGGTCATAGGTGAGGAAACGATTCACAAACACCGGCTGGCCGTTCACGGTCACCTTGTACGATTCACTCGGCACCGCGCCCGGGTACGGCGGGTAAGCGGTGACATCGGCGAAAGTTGCCACCGGTGAGAACAACAAAAGCCATCCCATCAAACGGGCCAACGATTTGGAAATCATGGCCAGACGATAAATCCAGCCAGGGCGCAAAGGAAAGGCCAAAGGTTGAAAGCTAAAATTTTAAACACCGAACATCCAACATCGAACTCTGAACTCAGAATTGTGAATCTTACCGGGACTTGACTTCCAGCCATGGTTGCTCAGCTTTGGAAACATGACTGTCAGAACGGCAACCTTGCAAGACGTTGTGGCCATTGCCCGGCTCTCCGACGAGCTGGGCTATCCAAATGACCCGGCATCCGTGGAAGCCCGCGTACGAAAGGTCACCGCCCAAAAACATCATTTTCTCCTCGTCGCTCAGAATGATCAAGGCGAAGTCTGCGGCTGGCTGCACGCCTTCGGCGCTGATTATATTGAGTCGGGTTTCCGGGTGGAGATCGCCGGATTGGTCGTGTCGAAGACGATGCAGCGATCCGGGATGGGCGGCCGTTTAGTCAGAGCGGCTGAGCAATGGGCACGAGACATCGGTGCGGAATTCGTCAGCGTGCGCAGCAATATCAATCGCGAGGAAAGCCACCCGTTCTACCGAAAGCTTGGATATGAACTGAAAAAGACGCAGCAGGTGTATCGCAAGCGCCTTTGAATGTGGTCGTATCTACCGTTATCAGCAGTTAATAAAACACGGTTAAACCAGTGGCAGCGGCTCAAATTGCCGGCCGAGAATCGGCGCGCTTTTGGTCTTCAACCAGCTT
Organism: Limisphaerales bacterium; assembly: GCA_003133815.1. GTDB lineage: Bacteria > Verrucomicrobiota > Verrucomicrobiia > Limisphaerales > UBA11358 > UBA11358. Next base: position 3,265 of record PKZR01000165.1, read on the forward strand.
TCCAGCACGCCGGCATAGACGCTGCGGAAATCCACGTTGTATTTGACGTCGCCCTGGAACAAGTCCTGCGGCACGAGGCTCGGATATTTGCCAAGCAGCCCCGCTTTCACCCGGTTGCCGACCACAAACATCGGCGCCGCCGCGCCGTGATCCGTCCCGCCGTTGGCATTGTCCGAAACGCGACGGCCAAATTCGCTGAATGTCATCACCAGCACGCGCTGCATATTGCCCTGCGCCTTCAGGTCATCCACAAACGACTTCATCGAATCGCCGAGGTCCTGCAACAATCGCGCCTGCGTGCCGAGCTGGTTCGTGTGCGTGTCATAGCCGCCCTGTGAAACATAATAAACCCGAGTCGGCAGTCCACCGCCGATGAGCTTGGCCACGAGCTTAAGCGATGTGCCGAGCTGCGAGCCGGGATAAGTCGCCTGATTCTGCACGCGCGCAGCGATGTTTCGGACTTCCTCGGAACTTTGCTGCGCGTCGAGCGCCGTGCGAGTGATAAAATCCACCGCGCGCCCGCCGGTCATCGGCATCCCCGCCGCGAGCGAACTGATGCTGCCGCCGGAATTATTGTCGTCNNGTCACGCCCACTGTCGGGTCGGCACCGGCGCAGGCATTGTCGAAATAACGTCCCAGCCAGCCGTATTTTTCAATCCGGTCCGAATCGCTGGCGGTCTGCCAGATTTCCGTCGAGCGGAAATGCGAGCGGTTTGGGTTTGGATAACCAACGCCCTGAACCACGGCCAGATTGCCGGAATCGTAAAGATTTTTAAATCCGCCCAACGAGCCGTGCAGACCGATGTCGTCGTTGATCTTGATGATCTTGTCGGCGGACAGCCCGATGCGCGGGCGCGCCTTGTGGTAAAAATCATTCGAGTAAGGCACAACGGTGTTGATGCCGTCGTTGCCGCCGGCCATTTGCAGCACAACAAGAATCGTCCCGTCCTTGCCGGAGACAATCTGTGTGGCTGAATCCGCCGCCTCGGTGTGGAGTGCGGTCAGCGTGTTGGCGAGAAATGCCGGAACCGTCCAGGACAGCGCGCTGCCGAGGACGGTCCTGCGCAAAAATTCGCGGCGCGTCTGGAGTGTGATTTCATTCTTCATAGTGATGAGTGATAAGTTATGAGTGGCGAGTTGAAGGGCTTTGACACATAATTGCGCGGCGCAGACCGTTCAACATCCGCCGCAACTCGGCGATGGAATCCAGACAGGGTCTGGCCTTTTCTGATGTCAGAAAAGTCAGTTCGACGGCAATCGTCATCTGTGTGTCGAGTTCGGCAAGCGAACCTTCGGCATAAGAAATGAACTGGGCAAACTCACCCGTTGTATTGCGCGCCTGTCCTTCGGCGATGTTTGAAGGAACGGAAACCGTTGCGCGCCGCATCTGTGAAATAAGACCGAATTTTTCTTCAGATGGAAATTGAACCGTGAGTTTGTATATCTCCTTTGCCAACGCCACGCCCTTTTGCCACACAAGCAAATCACGATAGCTTTGAGCTCCGATCTTCCGGCTGACACCCGCTCTATTTGAAATCTCATCGCTCATAACTTATCACTCATCACTCGTTACCGCCTTCACGTTACTTGATATTCGGGCGTGGACATGACGAGCCGGATGGCCGTCAAAATATCCGAGTCCGTTAATTGTTCCTTTGAATTGAGAAAATCGTTCAACGCCTTTT
>PKZR01000165.1:5031-7966 GCA_003133815.1 Limisphaerales bacterium
TGATCCAGGTGATGCCGCCGTCCCAGCCCTTGACGTTCGGCGGCGCGAACAAATCCTGCCCGAGCTGGCGCAGCATCCCATAGCTGACGAGCGTCGGCGGCAGATCGCATTCCAGCATCCGCACGCTGCCGATTAGCCATTGCACCGGGCTTTTCACCTCGTTGCGCACGATGTCGTCTCCGTAAAATTCCTCGCTGCGGAACATCACGCGGAGGAACGGCTTGAAATTATTTCCGTTTTGCCGGAAAACGGCGGCAAGCGCGTCGTTCAATTTGTCGGTCGGCGGCTGCCCGGCAAAATAATTCCACAGCTTCGCCGTGATGAAACGCGCTGCCTGCGGCTGCGCCACGATCTGCGCTATCACGTCGTCCCCGTCCAGGTTTCCCGTGAGCCCCAGAAAAGTCTTGATGCCCACATCGTGCAGGCCCGGACGGTAAACATATCTTTGATCCAGCCGGTCCAGCGACCAGCCCGTCAACGCCCGCGCGCCTTCCGTGATGTCGTGCTCGGTGTAATGGCCTTCGCCCAGCGCAAACAATTCCATCACCTCGCGCGCAAAGTTTTCGTTTGGATGCTGCTTCTGGCTTTGCGCCTGGTCGAGCCAGATGAGCATTGCCGGGTCCTTGCCCGCCTCGATCAGCAGCCGCAGCCAGTTGTCCGTGGCCAGCCGGCGGAACAGCTCGTTCTGCCGCCACATATAATATGCGTCGCGGACTTTTTCCACGCTCGTCGCAAAATGTCCGTGCCAGAACAGGGTCATCTTCTCCTGAAACGGCCTCGGCCCGTGCGCCATGCGCTGCAGCCACCAGCCCCGCAATTCCAGCATCTGAAGCTGCTGAAGCTGCTGCTGCTCCTTCTGCAATGCCTTCTTCTGATCCGGCGTGCCCGTCTGGTTCAGGTCGCGGATCTGCGCCTGCCGCGCCGGGTCGGGCTTCGCCCAGTCGGGATTGAGCCACGGATCGTGAATTTTCTCGTAATCTATCAGGGAAGATATCGCCTGGTCATGGCCAAGGTCGGCCAGATTCTGGATGTCGTCCGGCGTTCCGCCGAATCCCGCGCGGTTCAACAAATGCGCGGCGGACTCAAGATGCCAGCCATCATTTGAAAGCGGTTTTAACATACTTCATTGGACGCAAAACTAATCGCACAAGTTTCATCAACCGCAAACAGATTAATGCATAAGATTACCATTTCCAATGGATGATCCGAGGTGGCTGCGGCAATTATCGGAAAGTTGACAACCACGAAACTGCGCCGAAAACAACCGACTGGAATCGGTTGAAATAATTTATCAGCCCCTGCCTCGCGCGCGCTCCGGCGCAATGATGCCCGTGCGAAAGCATCTTGCCGCAGCCGCATGGGCCAGCACCACATCCGGGTCGCGCTGCAACGCCTCGTCATAATGACCGGAAAACCCATCGGCGCCCGCAGATGCCACCAGCAATGCCCTGGCCTGGCGCGACAACACCTCCGCACCGGCCGCCGTCAACGGCTCCTCCGCCTCCAGCATTTCATCCATCTCGGTGATGAGCTGCGACACCGGGCGCAGCCACGCAAACCACGCATCCGATGTCAGCAGATGCAGGAACTGATACGGCGACGCGATCCTGCCGAACGTTTTTTCATAGCCCACGCGTTCCGATTCTATCAACGCCTTGTGCAGGCCAAGCAACGCCCCGCGCAATTCCGTCAGGCCCTGTCTAAGCCCGTCACGCTCCATCACCGGTTGAAATGGCAATTCATAATCCACGTTTAATTATAGCACGAAACTGGCACTTGGCAAAAATTCAAAAGCCGGACATAAAGGTGTCTTCACGGAAGCAGGGAAGAAAACTTCTGGCAATCAAAAACCCTGCCCCGACCTCGTCGAATGGTCTAAAGGGGCAAAATCAACTGTGGATTCCGGTTTGACGGTGCCCAACTTCCCACGTAGCAAAGAAATCTACAGCCAATGTAGGACAGGCGTCGCGCCTGTCTCCAAAATCAGAAAAGAAACAGACAGGCGCGACGCCTGTCCTACGCCCAATCTCCATCCTCGACACCCATTTCGTTTATTGCGGCGCTCGCCCATGGATGGGAGAGGCGTTGTCTTAGTTTGAGTTTAATTGAGCGAGGTCGTTTGTTGCATCGGCAGAACCAGCAGCGGCGGCTTTGGTGAGATAATCCTTCGATTTTGCCAAGTCTTTTTCAACGCCATCGCCGTCACGGTAGCGTTCGCCCATGCGGAGAAGCCCATGTCCCAGCCGCAGCGCATGGCCAGTCCAACCCACGTCCTAAAATCTTGCATCGCCATGTCTGGCGAAGCGGCTGCGGGTGAGGACACCCGCGCTCCGTTGGGAAACAGCCCGCCACCGCCAATTCCTTATATCCGACGCCCATTTGGTCTTTTTCCCTCCCCAAATCCCCTTTTCCCGTCTGGAAATACCAAAGTCACCTGCCCCGATTCCCAAGTCGTATGGGGACCAGCATTTGTCCCATGCCGACATCCAAAACCACACAAGAGACATCCCCAGGTCGGGATCCTCTTGTGGTATGTCGCGCCGGGAAATACCAAAGTCGCGTCGGGAGATACCAATTTCCCGCTCCGACTTACCAATTTCACGTCGGGAAATACCAATCTCCCGCCTCGACTTACCAATTTCCCGTCGTGACTTACCAAAGTCGCGGCTCGACTTACCAATCTCCCGACCCAACTTGCCTTTTCCAGCCGGGAAATACCAGTTTCCCTCCCCGACTTACCAAAGTCACGTCGTGACTTACCAATCTCCCGCTTCGACTTACCAATTTCCCGACGTGACTTTGGTATTTCCCCTCGTGACTTTGGTATTTCCCTACTGGAAAAGGGGATGTCCAAAGGCGACTTTTGTTGATTGACAGGAGTTTATGCAATTTAACCCCTTGATTTGGGGTGATCCGGGCTGTCGATGGTCATTTT
>PKZR01000056.1 GCA_003133815.1 Limisphaerales bacterium
GGCAAGAAACCAAATGTGAAATCCCAAATAAAATTATTTTGATCCACGCCCCGCGATGGCAGCACGACGGATTCAAAAATATAATCTTTCGGCTTTGGCTCGCCTGTAAAGTAATCGCTTTTGAAAATGACATAGCCTAAAAAATCTGTCGGTGCGGGTGGCTGGTCTTTGACGCAACGAAAAAAAGAAAGCCGATGAACAACGGCATTGGCAAAATTTGGTTTGCGCAGCCGAATGGCGGCATTTTCCTCTGCCAGCAGGGCGCAATCGGCTTCGGTAATTTCCTCGATCAGCAATGACAGAAAATTCTGTTTTCTGGCGAGCGAAAAAATCCGGCGCAGCACGGGGTTGGAACGATAGTGTTGGTCAACGAAGAGAAAATTCGAGAAACCTTGGTCAATGCCCGTGTTGATCCAGTCGAGACGACGACCAGTTGCTTCCCTGAAACTCATCGTGCCATATCTCCATCACGAAAAGTTTAATACATACCAACGTGAACGCCCCGGGTTCTGGCGGAGTAATCGCGGGTTTTTTCCAAAAACGATTCGACTTCTTTGGAAAAGGAAAAATCGTTCGCCGCGATGGAGGCTGGGACGGCTTGTTCAACTTGGCGGGGTTGGCGCTCGGTTTTGCTCGTCAACTCCTGCAAGGAATTCGTGAGTTCCTGTGTGGCGTAGTTCATAAGCGTGCCGTTTGTTTTGTGAAGTTCAACAAATTGAACATAACAATTAGCAACCCTCAGGCATTTGTAAAGCGTAAAATAGGGGGGTTCAAAAGCCTCAATCGGACAGACGATCTTGCGACTTCTGGAGGCCGCCTCACCCAGAGAGAGGGGACTCCCAACATTTGGAGGAGGTGGCTCTCAACATTTATATGCGGACTCTCAACATTTGGGTGACCGGCGAACGAATTGCTGATAGCGCGGCGGGGTTGCGCCGACCTTCATTTCTTGCCTCTGCCCGATTTTCGGCACACACTCGCGCGCAACAAAACGTCATGCCCGAATTTGATAAAAAATCTCTGACGGAGCAGGACATCCGCACCAAGTTCATCACCCCGGCGCTGACGGCGGGCAACAAGTGGGATGTGATGAATCAAATTCGCGAGGAAGTTTATTTCACGAAGGGTCGCGTGATCGTCCGGGGGCAATCGTCAACTCGCGGGGAGCCGAAAAAAGCCGACTACGTCCTTTCTTACAAACCGGGCATCCGTCTCGCCGTGCTGGAGGCGAAGGACAACAATCATCCAGTCGGCGGCGGTATGCAGCAGGGGCTGGAATACGCCGACATCCTGGATGTGCCGTATGTGTTCAGTTCCAACGGCGATGCCTTTCTGTTTCACGACCACACCGGCCAGTCGCAGCCCGTGGAACAGGAATTGACGCTCGATCAATTTCCTTCCGCCGAAGATTTGTGGCAGCGGTATTGCATCTGGAAAGGTCTGACGACGACGCAGACCGCCGTGGTCGCGCAGGATTATTGTTTGCAGGGGCCGGACAAGGAGCCGCGTTATTACCAGGAAATCGCCATCAACCGCACCATCGAAGCCATCGCCAAAGGCCAGTCCCGCATTTTGCTGACGATGGCCACCGGCACCGGCAAAACCTTTGTCGCGTTTCAAATCATCTGGCGGCTGTGGAAATCCGGTCGCAAAAAACGTATCCTGTTCCTTGCCGACCGCAACATCCTCGTGGATCAGACGCGCGTGAACGACTTCAAACCGTTCGCCGGTAAGATGACCAAGATTGAAGGGCGCAACATAGACAAGTCCTACGAAATTTATCTCGCGCTTTATCAGGGCATTTCCGGCAACGATGAAGCGGCGAATGCCTACAAAGAATTTTCGCCCGACTTTTTCGACCTCGTGATTGTGGACGAGTGCCATCGCGGCAGCGCCGCCGAGGATTCCAACTGGCGCAGGATTCTCGAATACTTCAAGGGCGCGACCCAGATCGGCCTCACGGCCACACCGAAAGAAACCAAGGAAGTTTCCAACAGCGATTATTTTGGCGACCCGATCTACACCTACTCGCTCAAGCAGGGCATAGCCGACGGTTTTCTTGCGCCTTACAAAGTCATCCGCATTGACATTGACAAGGATGTCAGCGGCTGGCGACCACATCCCGGCCAGCTCGACAAATACGGGAAACTTATTGAAGACCGGCTTTACAACCAGCTCGACATGGATCGTTCGCTTGTCCTCGACGAGCGCACCAAACTCGTGGCCTGGCGCATCACGCAATATCTCAAGGCGACCGACCGTTTTGCCAAGACCATCGTGTTTTGCGAGGACGTTGACCATGCCGAACGGATGCGGCAGGCGCTCATCATGTGGAACGGCGATGAAGTGGTGAAAAATCACAAATACGTCATGCGCATCACCGGCGACGATGCGGCGGGTAAGGCCGAACTCGACAATTTCATTTTGCCGGAGAGCAAATATCCCGTCATCGCCACGACTTCGCGCCTATTGAATACCGGCGTGGATGCGCGCACCTGCAAACTCATCGTGCTCGACCAAAGGCCGCGCAAAAGAAAGCCATCGTGCGCGAACTCGAAGAGCAAGGCATTCCATTCGACGCCCTGCAAGATGCTGTCGGGAGGGACTATGACCCGTTCGATCTCGTCTGCCATGTGGCCTATGACCAGCCGCCGCTGACCCGAAAGGAACGCGCGGACAATGTCCGCAAACGCAATTATTTCACCCGCTACGGCGACCGGACGCGCGCCGTCATGGAAGCCGTGCTCAACCAGTATTCCAATCAGGGCTTGGAAGCCATCGAATCGCCCGACGCGTTGAAAATTTATCCATTCACCCAAATCGGCACGCCGGTCGAAATCATCAAAGCCTTCGGCGGGCGCAACCAGTTTCAAGCCGCCTTGCGCGACCTTGAAAATCAAATCTATCGCGCTGCATAATTTCTCATGTCTTTAAGCAACACCGTCAAATCCATTCAGGACATCATGCGCAAGGACGTGGGCGTGGACGGCGACGCGCAGCGCATTTCCCAACTCGTCTGGCTGCTCTTCCTCAAAATTTTTGATGCGCAGGAAGAAGAAATGGAAGCCACCCGCGACAATTATCGCTCGCCGCTGCCGGAAAAATTCCGCTGGCGCAATTGGGCTGCCGACGCCGAGGGCATCACCGGCGACGCGCTGCAAAAATTCGTCAACGACGACCTGTTTCCGGGCCTGAAAGAGTTGAAAGGCACGACGCCCCGCCATCAACTCATCCGCACCGCGTTCGAGGACGCCTACAACTACATGAAGTCCGGCACGTTGTTGCGGCAGGTCATCAACAAGCTCAACGAAGGCATCAATTTCAACAGTTCGCAAGACCGCCACCTGTTCGGCGACATTTACGAACAGCTTTTGCGCGATCTCCAGAACGCCGGCAACGCGGGCGAGTATTACACCCCGCGCGCCGTCACGCAGTTCATGACCGAGATGACCAACCCGCGCCTCGGCCAGATTATTTTTGATCCCGCCTGCGGCACGGGCGGCTTTCTCACCTGCACGCTCGACCACATCCGCAAACACGAAGTCAAATCGCCCGCCGACGACAAGCGTTTGCAGGAGTGCATCCGTGGCGTGGAAAAGAAACCCATGCCGCATCTGCTCTGCGTCACCAACATGCTGCTGCACGGCGTCGAAGTGCCGGTCAACATCCGCCACGACAACACGCTCGCCAAACCTTACGCCAGTTACACTTCGTCCGACCGCGTGGACATCATCCTCACCAATCCGCCGTTCGGCGGCCAGGAAGAGGACGGCACGGAAAATAATTTCCCCGCCACTTATCGCACCAAGGAAACCGCCGACCTTTTTCTCGTGCTCATCGTCCATCTCCTGCGCGACACAGGACACGGCGCGATTGTGCTGCCCGACGGCACGCTCTTTGGCGAAGGCATCAAGACCCGCATCAAGCAGGAGCTTTTGGAAAAGTGCAACCTGCACACCATCGTCCGCCTGCCCAACGGCGTGTTTGCGCCCTACACCGGCATCAAGACCAATCTGCTGTTCTTCACCAAAGGCGAGCCGACCAAGGAAATCTGGTATTACGAACACCAATATCCGGCAGGTGTAAAGACCTACAACAAAACCAAGCCCATTCGTATCGAGGAATTCGACGTGGAGAAAAAGTGGTGGGGCAAGCCGGGTCAAGAAAAGAAGCGCAAGGAAAATGAATTTGCTTGGCGCGTGTCCATCGCGGACATCGCCGCGCGCGGCTACAACCTCGACGTGAAGAATCCGCACACCGTGGACGCCGCCCACCGCGACCCCGCCGAACTGCTGGCCGAATTCCAGACCGCTCAAGCCGCCGTCGCCGAAGTCCGGGAGAAATTACGGAAAGAATTGGAAACCGCGCTTACCCGCTAAACTCACAATTTTATGCAACGTGTTTTCTCATTCCGTCAAGGCGACCGTGCTGAATATCTGGCTCAATACATTCTCTCCTCATTCGCCATCTCGGTGCCCGTGCCCAGGCAAGAGGATGTTGGCACGGACTTCCATTGCAGTCTGCTGAAACGCGAAGGCACTAACCTTCGTCCATATTTGCCATTCAATATTCAGATTAAAAGCTACGGGAAGGAAGTTCTGACAAAGGGAATTCGTTTTGGCGGTTTAACAGACGCTGGCAATTGGAGAAAGCACGAGGTCGAGCAATTGTGTCAAACCGATACTCCCTTCATTATCGGCATCGTAAATGCAGAAAAGCAAACGATGGATGTATTCACAACGATCTCTCGCTATTTTATTTTCTATAATTGGAAAAAAACGGGATTGCCCAGGGAAGTTGCCCTGATTCCATACGAACCAAAAGATGCGGGACATCTTGGCGACGGTGTTTTGGAAAATTTGGACGCAAAGCCCGACATGCCAAATACAATTTGGAATTTACCGATTGGGCAACCAGTTTTGACAATCTCAATTGCTGATTCAGAAGACCCCAAAAAGTGTGAAGCAATAAAGGCCACGCTAGAACCCTATTTGACCATGGATCAAGAGAATGCTGTCTTTTGCGGTATTGGTCTTGGCTACTTCAATTGGCCGTTGATCATCCGTAATGGCGTGCCGATGAAAGAAGTGGCAGTCGGGTTGGTTGCCCAAGGCGACGCATCGCCAACAGTGCAGAGCCAGTTAAAAGTTTTGACCAGAATCGCTGCTTCATTACTTCGTTCGTATCAGATTGGCAATAAAAAGGACAAGATTCTCATGTGGGAACCAGTTCTGAATCAACTGCCAATTGAATCTGAATCGGAAGTAATCAGGAACTCAATCAAAGAAGCATTGAACTACGCACGCTCCTGAATTCACTCTGCAACATGAACCGCGCCCAACTGCTCCAACACTTCGACACGCTGGCGGAAACACCGGACGCGGTGGCGAAGCTGCGCGCGTTTGTGCTCGACCTTGCCGTTCGTGGTCAGCTTGTTCCGCAGACCAGCAAACTAGATAAGGACGCAGATTGGCAGAAATTCTGCGGAGAGCTTGATGAACACGAATCGCCTTCACTCTTTGAGGTTCCAGACGCGTGGCGCTGGGTTGCGCTCGATGAAATCGCAGAGTCTTGCGGGCAGAAGAAACCTGACAAACGATTTACCTACATTGATGTTGGGGCAATTGACAACGTGCGTGGCGTGATAATGCCCGACCTTCAAATTTTGGAAGCGGACGAAGCGCCGTCACGAGCGCGCAAACTTATCCGCGCTAACTCCATCATCTATTCCACTGTCCGGCCCAATCTTCGGAACATTGCTATAATTGAAAAAGATTTTGATCCGCCCGCAATCGTCAGCACGGCATTTGCAGTTTTGCATCCAAAGCCATTTCTCAACTCGCGGTATTTGTTTCTTTGGTTGAGGAGCGCGCCGTTTCAAGCAGATGTGGCTGCGAAAATGAAAGGCGTGGCCTATCCAGCCATCAGTGATTCAGAATTGTGGCAATGCCCGATTCCGATTCCACCACCAGAGGAACAACGGCTGATTGTGTCGAAGGTGGAGGAGTTGCTGGCGTT
>PKZR01000294.1 GCA_003133815.1 Limisphaerales bacterium
TCCGGCCAGCCGATGCGCACGACGGGCGTCGTCACATTTTTCTCGCTGAACAATTCCAGCACCGCCGAGCCGTAGCCGCCTGCCAGCACATGGTCTTCCAGCGTCACCACCAGATCCGCCGCGCGCCCGAAAAATTCCGTCGTGCCCGCGTCAATCGGCTTGGTGAAGCGCGGATTGATGACCGCGACATCGAAGCCTTCCGTGGAAAGCTGCTGCGCCGCCTTGCGCGCGATGGTGTTCATCGGGCCGAGGCCGAACAGCGCGACTTTCTTTTTGCCGTTGCTGGAAAAATTCTGGACGACCTGCGCCTTGCCGATTTCGAGCAGTTGCGGCTGGTCCTTGACCGGCACGCCTTCCGCCGTTCCACGCGGATAGCGGATGAACACCGGATGATTCTGGTGCGTGGCGGTGAACATCATGTCCGCGAGTTCGTCCTCGTTCGCGGGCGCCATGGCGATGACGTTCGGCAGGCACCGCAGATATGCAATGTCAAACAGGCCGTGATGCGTCGGTCCGTCATTGGCGGAAAGCCCGGCGCGATCCATGCAAAAAATCACCGGCAAATCCTGCAAACAAACGTCATGATGGATGCAATCGTAGGCGCGCTGGAGAAACGTGGAGTAAATCGCCACGACCGGATGAAAACCCATCGTCGCCATGCCGGCGGCGAAGATGACGCCGTGCTCCTCGGCGATGCCCACGTCAATGTAGCGGTCGGGCATCGCTTTTTCCAAATGCTTCATGCCGGTGCCGCTGGGCATGGCGGCGGTGATGCCGACAACCGTATTATTTTTCTGGCAGAGCTTCACCATCGTCTGGCCCATCACGTCCTGATACATGGGTGGCGTGTTGGGCTTGGCGGCGGGCGTCTCGCCGGTCTGGGCATTGTAAGGCCCGAGGCCGTGGAATTTTTCCGGGAATTTCAGCGCGGCTTCGAAGCCCTTGCCCTTCTGCGTCAAAATGTGGATGACAATCGGATGGTCGCAGGTCTTGGCAAATTCCAAAGTGCTGATGAGCAGCGGCAAATTATGCCCGTCAATCGGGCCGAGATAACGCATCCCCATTTCCTCGAAGAAAACCGGGCTGCCGTAGCCGCCGCGCCCGTCTTGATCAACCAGACTGCCCGTCTGTTGCAGGCCGACGCCGGTGAGCGCGCCCTTGAAACCGCCCTCGGCCTTGTGTGCGAGCTTGAGCGCTAGTTCACCCTTGGGCAGGCGCTTGACGAAGGCTTCAAAATCCTTCGCCAGCTTGTTGTAGCGCGGATTGGTGATCAGCTTGTTGAGGTAGGCGGAAATGGCGCCGACGTTTTTGGCGATGCTCCACTCGTTGTCGTTGAGGATGCCGATGAATTTTTTTGTCGTATGGGCGACGTTGTTCATCGCCTCGAAGGAAATGCCGTTCGTCAGCGCCGCGTCGCCGAAAATGCAGACGACGTTTTCGTCCGTGCCCTTTTTGTCGCGCGCCGCCGCCATGCCGAGCGCGGCGGAAAGCGCCGTGCCCGCGTGGCCCGCGCCGAAGCAATCATGCTCGCTCTCGGTGCGCAACGCGAAGCCGTTCAGGCCGTCCGTCTGGCGGATGGTGCGAAAGCGGTTTTTGCGCCCGGTCAGAATCTTGTGGACATAAACCTGATGGCTCACGTCCCAGACGAACTTGTCCTTGGGCGTGTTGAAAACGCTGTGCAGCGCGATGGTCAGCTCGACGACGCCGAGGTTCGGGCCGAGATGGCCGCCGCCCTTGGCGAGGCCTTCGATCAGCTCGGTGCGGATTTCTGCGGCGAGTTCCTGCAATTGGGGCAGCGTGAGTTTTTTGACGTGCTCCGGCCCGTCAATCATGTCGAGGTATCGGCTCATAAATTTATTTTTTCACCACGGATAAACACAGATATACACGGATAAAAATCATAAGACAATGCGGTCAAACTCCAGCCGGGAGTTTTTGAAATTCAAAATCAATCCGACCCTCAGTTTTGTGATGCGGAGATAATTCAGCATCTGGCCGCGCTCATGGTCGGTAATGCGGTCAATGACCTTCGTGTCCACAATCACCGAACCAAATGCAATCAGGTCTGGAATGAACTCGCCGACCTGGACACCGCGAAAGACAACGGAAAACCTCCGTTGCTGGTCAAACGCAATGTTGTTCTGCTTGAACAGAACCGTCAGCGAGTTCTCATAAATCTTCTCATTCAGCCCATGACCAATCTCATTCAAAACTTCAAAGGCAAAACCGATTATCTTTTCCGTCTCCGTTTTCAAAAGGAACTTGGATCCGCCGCCACGACGCAAATCTGGTCTTTGATCCGTGTCCATTCGTGTTTATCCGTGGTAAAATTATTCTTCGGACAAATTCAGCGGCTTCAATTTCATTTCACCCGACGCAGTCTTTTCCAACTGCTGGATCTTCAATTCCGCCTCCGCCAGCTTTTCCTGGCAAATCTTCACAAGCTTCGCGCCCTCCTCATATTTGGCCAGGAGCGTTTCCAGCGGCAAATCGTCGGACTCCATCGCCTCGACGACGCCTTCGAGCTTTTTCAACGCCTCCTCAAACGGCGGGGTTTTGGCGGGATTATGCTGGCCCGCGCTTTTCGATTGGTTTGCCACGCGATAAAGCTAAAAGAAATCCCCGCGCGCGTCCAGCTTGAAGTCGGGCCAAGAAATCATTGACCACGGATTCACACGGATTGTGGAACCCGCGCCGCTGTTCCTGCGCAAGAAGGTTTAATTCAACGGCATCAGCGATAAACATCGCGGCGGTGGCGCACGCGGTTTACGCGCACAATGCGGATTTCATCGGCGATCTCATAAACCACCCGGTAATCACCCACGCGAATGCGCCAGTCGTGCCTGCTGCCGGCAAGTTTGCGGCAGCCGGGGGGACGCGGGTCGCTGGCAAGCCCGCGAATGGCGATGATGACCCGGTCGTGAACCTCGGACGAAAGCCGTTTGAGGTCTTTCTCGGCGGCGCGTTCAAGGAAGACGCGATACATGGTCAGTTGCGGCGGCGGCCGGCCAGATAATCTTCGAGCGGCCGGTAGTGGAGCGGCTTCTGGCGGGCGCGCTTCAACCATTCCACGTCTTGGGCATCCTCGGCGCGCTCCAGCAATTCCTGATATTCCTTGATGGGCAGGATAACGGAGACGGCCTTGCCCTTGTGCGTGACGATTTCAGGTTCAAGAAGTGTTGTCTTCATGGTTTTACTTTAGCAGCAGGTTCAGATGTCTGCAAAATTAAAATCCGGCCACTACATCGGCGAACCCGCGCCGCTGTTCCCGCGCAAGGACGTTTGAACTTAGAAAGGATTTTTGCCTGACTCAATCCCCCAAAGGCAAAATCCGCAGCCGTGATTTATGGCCTTTAACTGTGATCAACGCTCCACGCCGGAGTTCCTCCCCATGCTGCCGGAGCAGTAGCAGGACATCTTCGCCGATGCTGGCCGGGCGCACATCGTCGAGCCGGAGCTGGATGACGCTGGGCAGTGCGGCGCGGGCTTGAAAAAGCAGCTTGGTGAAATCAAGGTCTTGCGTCAGCACCACGGCGTCGTTTTCATGCGCCCAAAGCATGACGTCCGAGTCCGGGGCATTGGCCGGGCCAAGTTCGCGCCAATGCCGGGCGGTGTGGCCATGTTGCTGCAGATACGCGACCCATGAAAGCGGCAGGCAGTTGTCAATGACAATGGTCACGCCGGCTGAAGCTCGATTTCTCGTTCGCGCGTGAGCCATGTGGCGTAGGACAAACAGGCTTTGATGTCGTCCGGCTCAAGATCGGGGTAGTCGGCCAGTATTTCCTTTTCCGACGCCCCGGAAGCCAGCAGGCCAAGGACGGTGGTGACCGGAATCCTCATGCCGCGAATGCAGGGCAATCCCGTCATCACCGCCGGATTTACCGTGATGCGCTTCAAGATTTCTTTCATGGTTTTAGTTTAGCAGCAGGTTTAGATGCCTGCAAAATTAAAATCCGGCCACAAGATCGGCGGAACCCGCGCCGCTATTCCCGCGCAAGGATGTTTAGCGAGCGGCAGAGGCGCGGAAGAATTGTTCAATGCTTGTAACTTTATGGCGTAGAAAAATCCCGATAATCACCGATTAAGATTCCATCGCACAACATTCCTTCACCCCAAAAAGAAGGCTTGTCAGCAATCTTTCCGTTCTCTTGAAACAGCCACCAAGTTAAAGAAAAAATGTCATCATGTTTGTGAATGATTTTAAGTTTTGACAAAGTGCAATCGTGCATACCGTCTATTTCGTCATGCCAAGTTGAAAAAAATTCTCCAATAAATTTGCCGTCATCTGAGTTTCTTGGGGAATTGGCATCTGGCAGGATTCGGTCAGCGCTCTCTGTATAATTTTTATTACAAGTTTCGTGGTTATTTGAAAATTCGCCAATTAAGTTTTTGCTATCGGTGAGCTTAAAGTAAAACCGGCCAATAATATTGTTCATTATTTTTATATGATAAAATTGTTTGAGTTTAAGCACTAAAAGCCGGAAGAAGAATCTGATTGCTGTTTCAATTTAGCCTTTTCTTTCTGATCTTCATCCTCAATAGACTTGCGGTAATTATTCATGAGCGGATCGAGTATTTGTTTGGAAGCAAATATTGCACTTGGATCACCGTAAATTATGGGATCGTAAGACTTGTGAGACCCATTTTGAAATTCTCCCGCCCAACCCAATGTGGTAAGAGAGTAATCGTCTAGTTTTTTATCTGATTTCATGCTCTTTTCAAGTTCCACGATGGAAGTTTTTACCGATTCAAAATATTCTTCCATTTCTGGGATTTTGCCATCTTGGACTATGGCTTCCTTTCTGGACGCATCCCATATCGCCAATTGCTCTTTGGAAAGTTTGGATAAATCAGTGAAAGAAAAGGTGAATGTTCCGGTAGGAATCGAAAGTTTTGCCCTCCTGTCCGAGTTTATATCCGACAAATACGCCCTCTCAAATTCTAGGAAAATTCCCGGATACGTTTCGCTCTCAATTTTGTAGGATTTTTTTCCTTCCGCGCATTGGGATAATTCTGCATAAAACCATCAACCAATTTATCCAAATCAAAAGTTATGTAAGATACCTCCACAATAGCCAGGACTCCGCTTTTCTCTTCATTCCAACTTTTATTTAACTGATAGCAATCCACTGAAATCGCAGAGTTTTTGTAATGAACGGCGTCAGATAATGTGGCAGGGTCGCTGGCGATGCCATAGATGGTGTTGCTATAGCTGATTTCGGCGAGCTGATGTTTGTCGAGCAGGCCGCGATGTATGACTGGTTTGGCAGCCGGGGCCTGCGCGGGGCCGGGGGTTCCGGTTGTCGTGGGTGTTGCTGTTTGTGCTGCTTTTTTTGTTTTCATAAATTTAAAGTTGGGAGTTAGGAGATAGGAGATGGAAGTTGGGATTTGGGGTAAAACTGGGCGAATTTTGAGGCTTTTTGGGCCACTCCGCTGTTTTGCAGGCTCACTCCGCTGAATTGGAAACCCACTCCGCTGCGGCGGATTGCCGTTCTGCTGTTTCGGGACGTCACTCCGCTGAAACGGGAGGCTACTCTGCTGATTCGTAATGCCACTCTGCTGAAACGGAAGCTCACTCCGCTGTCCCGGATTGTCACTCCGCTGCGGCAGGAATCCGCTCCGCCGTCACGGAATGCAAATGGACTGCCGTCCAACGTGGCTCTGCCGGAGTATAGTTCGTCTGTCGCGGGAAGCTGATGAAGTTTGCTCTCGTGGTTTAACAACGACCCTGATGGACGTTCCGGGCTCATACCCACTGGCGTTTGCTTGCCGTGAAGTATAAGCAATCTTGGTGATCAGGAGCAAGTGAAAAGTTTCACAAGCGCAAC
>PKZR01000025.1 GCA_003133815.1 Limisphaerales bacterium
AAAATGGAATCCAACGCAAACTATAATCCTTAAACGGAAAATCAAACCGATTCCCATGTATGCAAAACATATCGAAGGCGGTCCACCCGCGTTTGATGTGCCGGTCGGCTATGATTTAGTAGTTGGTGATTGGGTTGCCCCCAATAGAAAAGGGCTGACGACAGACATTATCTTCACCGGAGAACTTAATCAAAAGGCTAAAAACAATTTTGATTATAAGTTGACCGTGAGTTTTCCAAAACAAGACGATGGCATCCAAGAATTTGATGTCCCATCATATTATCTTCATAGTCATGGCAGCGAATTGCTTTCATCTCAAGAAGCGCCGACAAATAATTATCAACCTCAAATAATTAGAACTATGAGTCGACACCCGGGATTTGGAACGAAAGAAGATATGAATGACCCCAATCATAATTATTATTTTCGCGTGCGAACAAAAGTGGACGACAGTGGCAACATCGTCGCCGCGCACTATGGCAAAATCTACGGCGATTTTATGCAATTTAGTTATTATTTTAATCCGACTTCTAACGACCGAAATGTTGAGTTTGATCCAAAGCAGAATTTGATGACAAATATGAAACCAGATGAAGGAGTCAGCGCACCTTGAATTGTTTTCAAATGCCTTCCCGGATAAAGTAGCATGGCCTTGTGACCGATTTGCTCCAGCACGTAGAAAATCAAATTCAAGCCCGCCACCTGATCAAACAAGGCGACAAAGTCCTCGTCGCGGTTTCCGGCGGACTGGATTCGATGGTTTTGCTTCACGCCCTGAAGAAGCTTTCTGCGCGGCACAACTGGAAATTGACTGTGGCGCACTTCAATCATCAATTACGCGGACGCGCCAGTGACGCGGATGAAAGACTCGTCCGCAAAACTGCGGCGGCGATGAAGCTGCCGTTTGTTGCTGAAAGTGCGGATGTAAAGGAGTCTGCACGAAAATTAAAACTCTCAATCGAAATGGCGGCGCGAAAACTGCGTCACGGTTTTTTTGCGCACATTGCCCGCAGGCGAAGAATCCAGACCGTTGCGCTTGCGCATCAAGCGGATGACCAGATCGAGCTTTTTTTTCTTCGGCTCTTGCGTGGTGCAGGAAGTAAAGGTCTGGCCGGAATGAAATGGCAATCGCCGTCGCCGGCCGATAAAAAAATCAGGCTGGTTCGCCCGCTGTTGGATTTGAACAAGGACGAACTTCAAAAGTTTGCGCGCGAAAACAAAATTGCTTTCCGCGACGATGCGACGAATTTTTCCTCTGACTTTTTGAGGAACAGGATTCGCAATGAGCTTTTGCCGATGCTTCGCAGCCATTATCAACCCGGCCTAAACAAAACAATTTTGCGCGTGATGGATATTGTCGGCGCAGAATCGGATTTTGTCGCAAGTTCGGCGTCGAGCCTACAGCTCAACTTGATCCGTCCAGAGCCCGAGGGTTGCAACTTTGGGAATTTGCCGGTGGCAATTCAGCGGCGCATTTTGCAATCGCAACTGATTGAGCTTGCCGTGGTCGCGGATTTTGACCTAGTTGAACAGCTTCGCAAATCTTCGGGAAAACATGTGAGTGTCGGCTCTGGTCGTTCCGTCGCTCGCGAAGAAAACGGCAAATTGAAATTACGGGTGGAGCAATCGGTTGGATTTAGTTCAAACGGACTTGAAATAAATTTGTCCGGCGGGGCAGCGGACGCGACTTTTGGAGATGTGAAACTCAATTGGAGTTTCACCAACGACCCGCGACAACGCCGGCCCCGCCAATCCGTCCTGGAAATTTTTGACGCGGAGAAAATTGGCGGCAAAATTTTGCTGCGCCATTGGCGCGCGGGCGACCGGTTTCAGCCGATAGGTTTGAAGTCGGCGGCGAAGCTCCAAAATTTGTTCACGAACGCAAAGATTCCGCTCGCGCGACGGCGCAACCTGGTTGTTGCCGAAGCTTCTGGTGGCGAGATTTTTTGGGTGGAAGGCCTGCGGATTTCGGAAAATTTCAAGCTGTCGTTACAGACGAGGCGACGATTAATTTGGAACTGGCAACGCGTCCATGCGAATGAACAACTGTAAATTCAGGGGTTCTTCGCATTCCAAAAGTCTTCGGGAAAGTTCTTTACACCGGCATGTGAATAATTATAATTCGCAGCTCTAATTGATATGGAAGCGAAGACAAAGACTATTGAACAATTTAAGACGCACGCCAAGGACACGGGTTCTGCGGACGTGCAGGTCGCGCTGCTCACGCATCGCATCAACCATCTGACCGAGCATTTGCAGACCAACAAAAAGGATCACAGCTCGCGCCGCGGTCTGTTGATGATGGTCAGCCAGCGTCGCCGCCTGCTCGAATACTTGCAGAGCGTGGATTTGGGCCGCTACCAGGCGGTTGCGAAAAAGTTGAAGCTGCGCCATTAACATTTTGCGGGGGGCGGCTTTTGTTTTTGACCGCGCTTCGCTTTCAGATTTGGGCTGGGAACGCGAACGGCCCGATTCTTCAATCAAACTTCGCGAATAAAATTCCGTTGCCTCCGAGTGATTTCATTCAGTCCCGATAAGTTCGGGATTCACTGAAGTTCCTCCGGCGGCAGCGGGCAGATTAATATGTCCGAAAAAATAACCGCCCCGCTGGGCGACAAGCAGATCATCATTGAAACCGGCAAACTCGCCAAACAAGCCGACGGTGCCGTGACCGTTCAACTCGGCGAAACCATCGTTCTCGTAGCGGCTGTTGCGGCAACCAAGGCCAAGCCCGGCCAGGACTTTTTCCCGCTGACCGTTGACTATCGCGAAAAGGCCGCCGCCGCCGGAAAATTCCCAGGCGGTTATTTCAAGCGCGAAGGCCGTCCGACGGAAAAGGAAATTCTCACCTGCCGCCTCACCGACCGGCCCATCCGTCCGCTGTTTCCCAAAGGCTGGTATAACGAAGTGCAGGTCCAGACCGTGCTCTTGAGCGCGGATGGTGAGAACGATCCCGACATTTTGAGCATCATCGGTGCGAGCGCCGCATTGATGGTCAGCGACATTCCGTGGGCCGGGCCGCTTGGCGCCGTGCGTGTCGGTCGCATCGGTGGCAAATTTGTCGCCAATCCGACGCATGTGGAAATGGCCGACAGCGATCTGGATCTCGTCTATGTCGGCAACGACAAGGACATCGTGATGTATGAAGGTGCGGCCAAAGAAATTTCCGAGGCTGACTTCAATGCGGCGCTGCAATTTGCGCAGGAATCCATCCAGCCGATGATTGCCGCCCAAAAAGAACTCGCCGCGAAAAGCGGAAAGAAGAAGCGCGAGATCACGCTCAACATCGTTCCCGAAGAAATTCTGTACGAAGCCAAAAATCTTGCCGGCGACCGTTTTGTGCCCGCGTTGCTCACGCCCGGCAAGCTCGCGCGCGAATCGGCGTGCAACGCCATCAAGACAGAGGTCGGCGCGAAGCTCGTGGAAAAATTCGGTGCGGAAAAAGTCACCGATTTTGTCGTCAATGACGCGTTCTACTACATCCAGAAGGAAGCCGTCCGCAAACTGATTTTGGAAAGCGGCAAGCGTCTCGATGGTCGCGCATTTGACGTGGTCCGCCCGATTTCCAGCGAAGTCGGCATTCTCCCGCGCGCCCACGGCTCGGCCGTTTTCTCTCGCGGCGAAACGCAGGCCGTCACGCTCGCCACGCTCGGCACCGGCGACGACACGCAGGAATTTGATTCCTACACCGGCGGCGAAACCGAGAAGAAATTCATCCTGCACTACAATTTCCCGAACTTTTCCGTCGGCGAAACTGGACGCATCAGCGGTCCCGGCCGCCGCGAAATCGGCCACGGCGCGCTCGCCGAACGTTCAATTGAGTGCATGTTGCCCAAGGATTATCCCTACGCCGTCCGCGTCACCAGCGAGATCATGGAATCGAACGGTTCCACCTCGATGGCGTCCGTCTGCGGAGGCACGCTGGCGTTGCTCGATGCCGGGGTTCCGTTGACCCGTCCGGTCGCCGGCATCAGCGTCGGCATCTGCACCGAATACAGCGGCGACAAGATTTCCAAATACCAGCTCCTCACCGACATCATCGGCTGGG
>PKZR01000275.1 GCA_003133815.1 Limisphaerales bacterium
CCGATGAACGCCATTCTCGGTTTCAGCGAATTGCTCCAAAATGATTTGCGTGCGCCGAAGCACCGGCAATATCTGCAATCCATCCGCGCCAGCGCGAGTTCGTTGCTGCTGCTGATCAACGACATTCTCGACATGTCGAAAATCGAGGCGGGCGTGATGGAATTGCGTCCTGAGCCGACCGACCTGCGCGAGATTTGTGATTTTCTGCACACGTTGTTTTCCGAACCGGCTGCCAGAAAAGCACTCAGACTGGAATGTCATGTCGCCGAAAATTTTCCGCATGCGGTGTTGATTGACCGCATTCGGCTCCGGCAGATTTTGGTCAATCTCGTCGGCAACGCGGTCAAGTTCACCGACAAAGGCGTAATCGAAGTGCGCGTCACTTGGGAAAAGCAACAGACCAGCAGTCAGGTCACGCTGATCATCGAGGTTTTGGACACTGGCGTGGGCATTCCCAAAGACAAGCTGGACACGATATTCAAACCGTTCGTCCAGGCGGGCGCGCATCGCGAAAAAGAAAAACAAGGCACGGGTTTGGGGCTGTCCATCGTCAAGCGCCTCACCGAAATCATGGGCGGCAGCGTGACCGTGGCGAGCGTAATGGAACAAGGCTCGGCGTTTCATTTACGGTTTCCCGACGTGCCAATTTCAACCCGGTTGCCCGCTTCCGAAAAATCAGCTTCGACCGGAGAAACGAATTTTAACGAATTGCGCGCGGCAACATTGCTGGTGGTGGATGACAACGAAACCAACTGCCAGTTGATCGCCGGAATGTTTGCCGGCTCCCATCATCATTTGATTTTTGGTTCCAGCGGCGAAGAAGCCGTGGCCAAATCTCGTGAACTCAAACCCGATGTTCTTTTGCTTGACGTGCGGATGCCCGGCATGGGCGGACACGAGGCGTTGGCGCAAATCCGCAAAATTCCCAGCCTGGAATTTATGCCGGTCATCGCCATCACCGCTTCCAATTTGTTGAGCGAAGAAAATCTGTCGAAAGAGCGTTTCAGCGGTTATGTCCGCAAACCGTTTTCCAAACGCGAACTGTTTGAAGAACTGGCGGATTTTCTGCCGCGACAACCCAAGGCCGAATCTCCAGAGGAAAAAAATGTTCCGGCGAAAAAGGAAATTTCGCCCGCGCCCAAGGAACTGATTTCTCAATTGCGTCATTTGCTCGTTGAGCCGTGGCCGTCCATCCGCGACAGCGTGGCCGTGAATGAAAGCAAGATTTTTGCGCAAGGCTTGGAAGGTTTGGGCCAGCGCTGGCAATGCGAGCCGCTGGTCCACTACGCGCAGAAACTGCTCCTTGACGCGGACAATTACGCCGTGACAGATTTGGAAAAACATCTCGGCGAATTCGCCGCGCTCGTCGAACAACTTGACCAAGGAACGCCAGAATGAGTTCAAACGCACAGCCAGTCATCGCGCCGGCGGAAGAAAATCATGCTGCGCCGGTTTCTGCATTGCCCGATGAAATGAGGCCGGCGCGAATCCTTGTCGTGGATGACCAGCCTGCAAACATCCAGATTGTCGGCGCGGTGCTGGGCAAATTGGGCCACGAAATTATTCCCGCCTCGGACGGCGCGACGGCCTTGAAGCGCGTCGCCTTGCGGATGCCGGATTTGATTTTGCTGGATTTGCTGATGCCCGGCATGAACGGTTTTGAAGTCTGCCTGCAACTTAAATTAAATCCTGAATGGAAAGAAATCCCGGTCATTTTTCTTT
The DNA here is from genome assembly GCA_003133815.1 of Limisphaerales bacterium. Classification (GTDB taxonomy): domain Bacteria; phylum Verrucomicrobiota; class Verrucomicrobiia; order Limisphaerales; family UBA11358; genus UBA11358. The sequence continues at coordinate 1,723 of PKZR01000275.1, forward strand.
CCGCCGCCGATGACAAAGAAATGATTGTCCGCGCGCTGAATTCCGGCGGCGTGGATTACATCACCAAGCCGTTCAATCAGGCTGAACTTATTTCGCGCGTGCGGACGCAACTGGCGCTTAAAACCGCGCGCGACCAGCTCAAGCAACTCGCCGAGGACAAGGACGAATTGCTCGGCATCCTTGCGCATGATTTGAAAAACTATCTCGGCGGCATGAACATGAGCGCGGAATTGATGAGCCGGCAGATCGAGCGTTTCAAGGACGAACGCATGACGCAATTGTTGGACAACATGATTCGTTCGAGTTCGTCCGCGATGGCTTTCGTCAAAGAATTCCTCGCTAATTCCGCGACGGATCACGGGTTCACCTTGAAGCCAATCGCGGTCAACCTGACGGAGATTGCCACTGCCGCTGTTCGTCAATATCAGGAAGCGGCGCGGCTGAAGAAAATTAAAATCCAGACCGATTTTCCCGTCGAGGCCGTCCTCGTGCTCGCGGACATTTTTGCGCTCGACCAGGTTTTGGACAATTTGATTTCCAACGCGCTGAAATTTTCATCGCCAGACAAAGAGATTTTTGTCTCCGTCCGCTCGGCGGGCGACCATGCCGAATGTGTCATCCGTGACGAAGGTCCGGGTTTCACCGTCGAGGACAAAGAAAAAATGTTTCGCCGCTACGTTCGCCTTTCTGCGCGTCCGACGGGTGGCGAACCGTCCACCGGCTTGGGCTTGAGCATCGTTCGCAAACTGGTGCAGGGTATGAACGGGGAATTATCCTGTGAAAGCATCCCTGAAAACGGGGCGACATTTATTGTTCGCCTGCCGCTTTCGATTTCAACCTGACAAAATAATTTATGGATTTTTTAGTCATAGATGACGACAAGACGTTCCGCGATGCAACTTGCTTTCTCATCGAGGAGGCCGGGCATTACGCGGAAGGCGTCGAATCCGGCCAACTCGGATTGAACTGGCTGAAGGAAGACAAATGGGACGCCGTGTTGCTCGATGTAAATCTTGGTCGAGAAAACGGCCTGGACGTGCTGGTGGAAATTCAAAAACAATTTCCGCAGCTTCCGGTCGTCATGTTCACCGCGCAAGGCAGCGTGAAAGTCGCCGTTGAAGCCATGCGGCGCGGCGCGGTGGATTTTCTGGAAAAGCCATTTCAACGCGAACAGTTCATGACGGTGCTGGCGCGGCTGCAACGACTTCGTCAAATGAGCCAGCGCATTGAGCGGCTCGAACAGGACGTTAACCAAATAAGGTTTTTATGTCTCGCGTGATGTCTTACGAAATGCTTCGTCTAGTGCTAACCTTGTTACCAACAGTGTTGCTTCGTGTCGTGCTAACCGTGTTGCTTTGGATGTTGCTTCGTTTGTTGACACCCTGTTGCTAACCGTGTTGCGAAGTTGTTGCCAACATCCGTGCCAACCGGCGTGCTGCGTTGACCGTGAACAGTCCGCAGACCGTCCACAGCCAGCAACAGTCCACGACGATGCTACGCGAGATGACAACCGGGATGCGAAGTCGGCTACGGCGGCAGTTGCCTACGTTCACGCCAACCATAAAACGGCGTTAAAATAAACCATCGTGAAAGTGATTTTTTGGATAGACACCATCCCCTTGCCGTCATAGAGGCCAGACTGGCACAGACACGCCGGGGCGACAAAAGGCGTATCAACGCCGTTCAACACGTTTCAAAATCCCGACTCGCGTGAATCGCCTTCTGATAGTATGGCTCGCTGCGCGTCGTCAAGGTTGTGCCTTCGGCCTCCACCTGTGACTACGCTCGCTTCGCCAAAACCCGATGGCGATTAAGGATTCACGCTGGAAATGTCACGGTCGTTGGTGAGAAAGTAAATATTGGCCAAGTTCATTCATGTCTTGTGCTTCTTTACTTTGGTGGGCTTGGTCTGCGAAAGTTCTTTTTCCAACTGTGCGATGCTCGGCAGAGCGCTCTGGAGTTTCTTCGGCAGGGCACGCGTAAGCTCGTAGTCGGAAACGCCGATGGCTTTGTCCATGCCACGAAGGGCATACTCGGCGACGATTTTATTTTTTTCCTCGCAGAGAATGAGACCGATGGAACGCTGATCGGAAGCGTGCTTCATGCGGTCGTCCACGGCGTTCAGATAAAAATTCATCTTCCCGGCATATTCCGCCTTGAACGAGCCGACCTTCAGATCAATGACGACGAAGCAGCGGAGCTTGAGATGGTAAAATAGCAGGTCTATGTAGAAATCGTTGTCGCCGACTTCCATATGAACCTGACGACCAACGAAGGCAAAGCCGGTGCCGAGTTCCACAAGAAAATTCTGAAGATGCCTGAGCAGGCCGGTTTCAAGTTCGCGCTCGTGGAAGGGTTTTTCCAGCGTGAGAAAATCGAAGACGTAGGGGTCTTTGAGAAGCTGGGACGCGAGGTCGGACTGCGGCGGCGGCAGGGTGCGCTGGAAATTGGTAACGGCCTTGCCGTGCCGTTCGTGCGCGCGGCTTTGAATCTGGAGCGAGAGGACATCGCGGCTCCAGCCATGCTCGAAGGCCTGCCGGGCATACCAGAGGCGCGTGGGCAGGTCTTTCACTTTCTGGATGAGAATGACGTTGTGCGCCCAGGTCAATTGGGCAACGGCCCGTTGCCAAATTTGAACGTCGGCGAATTCGGCGGGTAATTGGGTCACTGGCGGCAGCCCTTTTTTACCGCCGGTGGAATCATCTGACAATTTGGCAACCGCCCGTTGCCAAATTGGGCCGAAGGCAGGGTATTCAGCAAAAAACTGAATCATCAGGCGCAGATTGCGCGCGGAGAAACCCTTCACCTCCGGCAAGTCGTTGTGCAGATCGGTCGCCAGCCTGGGCAGGACGGCAGCGCCCCAGCCTTCAATTTTCTGTCGCTCCGCCAACACGCCGCCGATCTCCCAATAAAGCATGAGCATACTGGCATTGCCCGCCATCGCGGTGCGCACCTGCGCGGTGCGGATGCGCTGCTTTATGTCGGCCAGCAGCCCGGCGTAGTTTCCAGCGGTGGCGGGCGAAATCGGTTTGTTCTTTGGAATAAGTCTGCTCATGCGACAGGCATTAGAATGTGTTCATCCAGAATGTGATTCAAGTCAATGTTCCCTTCACCCTGACATTTCAAGCAATTGCTTTATTCGTCGGCACGCTTCGGTCGGCGGTTCGGCGAGCGGAACGTCCTCGCCGTGCCGCTGACGGAAGCGCAACGCGACTGCGTTTTCCATTTTGTGCCGCGACGAGCGCGCGTGAAGCCGCAGCGGAACGTGCGTTGGTCGCGGCGATGTTTCACGATGTTTGGTTTGAGGCTCCGTTGTCTTTCAACATTCTTATGTTGGCAATGCGCGGGCCGCGCTCTGGTTTTGAGGCCGGCTGGAATGAAGTTGGCGCGCTGATCTGTGATGTCGGTGGCGGTGTGGGTGACGCAGTTTGAATTGTCGCCGGTGTGACGTGGGCATATTTCCGCCGTTTGCGCCGCTTGCCGCCGTTCAAAATAATGCGCCCATATTCCGCCACGCGCGCCACGCTGGTTTTCACGCCTTGTTGACCCAGCAATTCCGCGACTGACCTGTAAGACGCTCTTTTGGAGCGCAACATGACAATAAATTCATGGTATGGTTTGAGCGTATGAAACGGGATGCGGCTTGGAGCGGGTTGAAATTCCTCCGCAATTTTTCGCAGCACTTCGGGATCAGGTGTTGTGTTTGATGTGTTCATAATTATTGGGCGTCATGGTTGAAAACGTGATGCCAAAACTTTGACGAGTCGTCTTACGGGATGTTTCGCGGGATGTTGAATAGTCTGCTGCGCGGACGGTGACACTGCCGCTGCCGGATTGTTGCGCGCCATATCGCGAGTTGTCTCGCGGGCCATTTGCGCGGACGTTCGACGGTATTGCTTTTGCCGCTGCCTGGCTATTGCCGGGAAATTGTGCGGAACCAAGCGAGACATCTCGTCGGATTTCTTGCTGGATGGTTCGCGGACATTGCGCGACCGCCTCGCGGGATTCCGCCGATTCGTCAGCGAGCCGTTGGCGAGCTGCGAAAGCCTAATAAAAATTTGGGGGTAAGGCGTATACCCTATCAAAGCGGTAGCACACAACCGTGCGACTGCACCGTGACGTGAAAATTGTTGTATCGGACTTTTCACACTTCGTGAATGCAACTGTGCAAATTGACGATGCAATTTGTGACGTGAAATTGATTGTGCCGGCGTTTTCGTTTTTGCAAGCGCGCCGGGCACAGTCTGATTGTCGGGGATGAAATATGATCATGGTTCGTTGATTGTTTCGCCGTCGTCATTTTGCGCCGAGTCAATATCGGTGATGATGATTGGCGGCGGTGATTGATTCGGCGGTCGCGTCGTGATGATGATACCGGGAATGACCGTGGCGGAGTTGCCATGTAGCCGTCTCCGCCGCAAGCCGCCGCCCAACACCCAGGCAATCGCTCCCAGGGACAGCCAGACGAAAACGAGGTAGAGATAAACGCCGTAATTTGAGATCAGGGCGTCCAGAAAGTTGAACACGGGATTCAGCACGTCAGCCGGATTTAAGCTCATGGCTGGCCCTCCGCTGAATTGATGATGGCGAGAACTGCTGCTTTGAGTGGGGCAGGAAGTTTTGCCCAAGCTGTGACTACTTGGGACAGTTCAGGGCTTAACGGGACTGAAATTTGTGAGTCCCTTTGTGAGTCACCATCACAATTCCCTTGTAAAATATGGCGGAGAGAGGGGGATTCGAACCCCCGATACGACTCCCCGCTTCAAATATGCGCTTTTATTGGCATTTCAGCATCAAAAAACTTGCTCGACACCCGCAAACGTTGCCACTATTGTTGCCACTAGAATTATACGAAAGGCACATCATGGCATCGCTCCGCAAAAAAGACCGTTCGCCGTTCTGGTTCGCCTGCTACTCGCTGCCGGACGGTCGCCGCACGCAACGCAGCACCGGCACCGACAATAAGCGCAAGGCGCTCACCATCGCAATCAAATACGAGGACGCCGCCCGCGAAGCCGCCGCCGGCCGCTTCATCGAATCGCGGGCGCGCAAAGTCATCGCCGACATTTACACGCTCGCCAACACCGAAGTGTTGCCGAATTCCAACACCCGCGCATTTTTGCAAGTGTGGCTCAACCGCAAATCGCTGGAGGCCGACGACGGCACTCACGAACGCTACACCGGCGTCGTGAATCAATTTCTTGTTCATCTCGGACCCAAGGCCGATACCGACATCAAAAAGGTTACGCCCACCAGTGTTGCCGAATTCCGGGACGCCATTGCCGGGCGGCTGGCTGTAAGCACGGCTAACCTGACCCTGAAAATTTTGCGTTCGGCTTTCGGTGCCGCCCGCCGCGAAGGATTGATTGACGACAATCCCGCCGAACGCGTGGCCGTCTTGAAGAAAAAGAAAAAATCAGACTCCGACCGCCGCCCGTTCACGTTGCCGGAATTGAAACAACTCCTGAAAGTCGCCGATGAGGAATGGCGCGGCATGATCCTGTTTGGCTTTTATATCGGTCAGCGATTGGGCGACATCGCTTTGATTACCCGGCAAAAACTTGACCTTGAGCGTGAGGAGGTCAAATTGAAAACCGACAAGACCGGCAGATTGCAAATTTTGCCACTGGCCGCTCCGTTGCTCAAATACGTCAAAAAATTGCGTTTGGGCGATGATCCCCACGCTCCGCTATTCCCGCGCGCCTTTGGAATTGTGGAACGCCAGGGCCGGACCGGAAACTTGAGCAATCAGTTTCACAAAATCCTCGTTGCTGCGGGGTTGGCGGAAAAGCGCAGCCATCACAGCACCGGCAAAGGCCGGAGCGCGGCGCGTGAGTTGAATGATGTCAGTTTTCATTCGCTACGGCACACCGCCACGAGCCAGCTCAAAGCCGCCGGGGTGTCGGACGCCATCGCGCGGGAATTCGTCGGCCATGATTCCGAGGAAGTTTCAAACAGCTATACCCATATTCCTACTGATATATTACGCAAAGCCGCCCGCAAGCTACCGGACATTCTCAAATAAACGACGGGGCGGATGCCAGCGCTTAACGGAAAAGCCCGTGGCGACGGTTTATTAACAACGTCTGGCATACCAGACATTTGTTGACAGAATGACTGTTATAGCCGACACTAAACCCATGTCGCAACCAGTTACATCCATGCCGTTGCCCGCCGAACGTGCGCTTCGCAAGTTGGGGCGTGATCTCGCGCTCGCGCGGCGCAAACGCGGCATCGCCACGAGCGACATGGCCGCACGTCTCTTTGTCAGCCGCGATACGTTGTGGCGGCTTGAGCGCGGCGACCCGACCGTCGCGCTCGGCACTTTGGTAACGGCTGCCTTCATTCTTAACCTGCACGACCGTCTGGCAAATCTGGCTGCGCCAGCCAGCGACGACCTCGGCTTGAGTCTGGATGAGCGCCGCTTGCCCCAACGGATTCACCGCACCAAAACATGAGCATGGAAGTCCATATTGATTGGCAGAACGAAACCCGCTTGGTTGGGCGGCTTCATGCCGCTGATCGAGGGTCATCCGTCTCGTTCGAGTATGACGCCGAATGGCTTCAGCGTGACGACACCTTTGCGATTGATCCGACCTCGCTCCCCTTGCAACGCGGCGCGCATCATGGGACAACACTTTTCGGAGCGATTCAGGATTGCGGACCAGACCGGTGGGGTCGCGTCTTGATTGAGCGGGCTGTCCGTAAAAAAGTTCTCACCCAAAAACCGTATCACGAAATTGACTATGTGCTGGCACTGGACGATGCGTCGCGCATCGGTGCGCTGCGTTTCCGGCTCGATGCCGCCAGTCCGTTTCTCGCGGCCAACAGCGGCAAGCTCCCGCCTTTGGTTCGTCTCAATGCCCTTCTTCGCGCCACCGACGCGATTCACAGCGAAACGGAAACCGCCCAAGATTTACGCTTCCTGCTCGGTGCTGGTTCGCCGCTCGGCGGTGCCCGACCTAAATCAGCCGTTGCCCTGGCCGATGACCGGCTCGCCATTGCAAAGTTTCCAAAACCTGACGACACCCGCGACATTGCGGCGGGCGAAATTCTCGCCCTTACGCTGGCGGAACAAGCTGGCATTCAAGTCGCGGAACATCGGCTCGTATCAGTGGGCAGCCAAAGCGTCGCCGTCATCACCCGGTTTGATCGTGCGGGAAAAATCCGTATCCCGTTTATCTCTGCGGCCAGTTTGTTGGGTCTGCCCCAAGGCGAGCTTGGTGCCTACACCATNNTCTTCTCGCTGCTCGCCAGCAACTACGACGACCATCTGCGCAATCATGGTTTCCTCATGCACGAACCGGGACGCTGGTCGCTCTCGCCGGCCTACGACCTCAACCCGGTGCCGGAAATGGATCGTGCCCGCGTGAGCAAGACCGCCATCACCGAGAGCCAGGAAGAACCGACCATCGCCGGTGCGCTGGCAGCCGCCACCCGTTTTGGTCTCAAGGCTGCCGAGTCGAAGAAAATTCTTCGGGAAGTGTTCACTGTCGTTGCTGGCTGGCGGAAGACCGGTCGGCAACTGCGCCTCAAGGCGACCACGCTCGACTCTTATGCCAGTGCCTTTGAGCATTCGCTCATGGATGAAGCCAGACACCTGATTGGCAAATAACTCCGATTCGCCGTGACCAACGCGCTTTCCTGCTCCACTTCACCGGCCGCTGTTCGGCCAAATCCCCTCACGACCGCGCCGGTTCCGTTCCGCAAAAAAGCGCGNNTTCGCCGAACCGCAGGCCGAAGTTTCGGCGGTCATAATGAATCTATTACATAAAAATGCGCAGCCTCGTTCCATCGCAATTGGCTCTGGCAGCCGGTTTCATAAAGATCCATTTTCGTTCGGCTAATTTTCCAGTTGGAGCGTTGTGTGCTGCCGGTGATGCAGGTTAGAGCCGATTAAAGCACGATGCGGAACTCGTTGTAGTGCTCCTTTTCGCCAGCTTCAACAAGCCCCCGTCTGGCGAGTTGGCGACATGCCTGCAAAACTTCCCAAGGAATCAATTCCAGCTTATCCGCGAGATCATAATACTTGGTGAATTGATCCGGGCTGAGATTGTTAAGCACCGTCTGTTCCAACTCGGCAGAAACCGACCAGCTATCGCTACCCTCCGCCTCCCAACCGCTGCACCAGTAAATGTTGTTATTCCAGATTATGAAATGCGATTCACAAGCGGTGTCCCGCCAATATGATGGGTAAAGGCTCATACCATATTGGTTGCGATAGTAACGCCATGCCTTTCCCACGCGATTATCAACATTTATGAGAAGATCGTCACCGCAACCGCACGGGCAACGCAAAACTATTAGTCGCGGCTTTCCCCTTTCGACAATTACAAACTCGCCACTGTGCTTTAGAATTGGTCCGGCAGCATCCCGCGTTTCGATCTTGCCTCGAAACAGGATTTTATTAACGCGGATTTTCACGCTGCTACTCCTTCATTTGGGGCTTCTTTCGTTAAGCCCTTGACAATTCGTTCGGCCACGACAAGTGCGAAGCAATGGCGGTCGAATGCCAAAGTTTTAGCGGTATCTTCTTCGAGAGTTTCGATGTCCAAGCGGGCGTAACGCATCAGATAGGTTGCTAACATAATCTGTGCTTCCATGCCGCTTCCTTCGCACGCCAAAAGGACGTGTCGCAGTTCGCGCAATGAGCGGCGCAGCCAGGACGACGATCCCGGCTTATTCTCAAAAAGTGCAGGCGGTCGAAGATTCATTGCGTTGACCGGGTAGATTTCGTCAATGAACTGCTGCCATTCGGTGAAATCATTTTCAGTTTCCCACGAGTCGGTCCCGAACATCAAACTGACTTCGAGCGTAGCGGGGTCGGCGGTTAACGGGCCGTGATTAGCAGAGCCAAAGTCTATCAAAATGGCGTCCCCGCCTCTTACCATCACGTTGCCGGTATGCAAATCGCCATGATTTGGTCCAATAATACAAGCGAGTGGCCGCGCCGCAGCCGCTATTCTGTCATGCAATTCTCGAGGCGTTGCCGTCAACCCAAGTGCCTGGGCGCGGGCGACAACTTTTGCTTTTGCAGTTAATTCGTCAATTTTGATGCGACCTGTTGCGAATCTTTCAAGCCAGCCGTTTTCGGGCTTTTTTCCAGATGCAAAAGGCTGCAAGCGGAAATTCTTTAGCGTCGTTTCAAATAATGAGAATACCGAACCTATTCCGTGGCCAGACTGGAGTGCTTCGCGCAGGGGGACAGCGTCATCAACAAAATTTCCTATGAGTGCCGCCTTTGAGCGGGTTGCGACGCAACGCTGACGACCAATGTTTGGCCTGAGATTGAACGGAATGTAATGCTCTGCATACATTCCGTAGTTAAACTTTTCCGTTTCCACTTCATTTGGTTTTGCAATTTTGGCGAAAAAGGGGAGCGGTAAAGGCCCAACCTCTGACTGCTTCATCCATGCGTGGACTCGAAAGACCGACATCGAAACCTTTCCGCCTCCTATTGGTTCGAGGTAAATTCTGTCACAATCGTAAAAGGCCCGATGCAACAACAACCTGTCGAGGTCGTCCAACTTGACGGTCGGAGGTTCAATTTGAAGCGCCCCTGGAGAAGGAGCGATCCGGTGCCGGGCAATATATTCTGCGGCGTTTCCCAACGCGCTCAGCACAAATATTCGAGAGCCAGAGGTATCCTTGTATTTCTTCTGGATTGTTTCGGCTCGATTGAATTCTTCGTCGGAATGGACGATTGATGCCAAAACCAAGCCGTGGTCTTCGGCGTGTGGAAAGATTTTTTCACAGCATTCTCTTAATACGCTGAACTGACCTGGAAGACCAGCCACGACCAACCCCTTTGCGAGATTAAAATATTTCGGCGCATCTTCCACCGTGACTGGATAAAGTTCATCACCTCGCTCGGTGAAGGGTCGTTTGTCGAGCTTGAAATCGCCGATGACTAGCACCGTATGGCGGTCTGGAAATTCCATTTTTCAATCCGTGCGTGCTGGCAAGGGCCATTCCTCGGATCGTGCAATCGCGCCGTAGGATGAACAGACGATGCAGGATGGGTGCTGCGAACACCGGGCGGCCCGTGAAACGCCGGTCATGGCGTTGTAGTTCACAAAGCGAGCCGAACCCGGAATTCCTGTGCAAGCATTGAGGAACATCGTAACCGCCATAGACGCAATTGTTGCGTTTAGGGAAACGACCGCTGGTGCTGGCTCGGTGTTTCCCAAAATGTAGGGGTCTGCTTGGCGTTCAAAATCGGTGAGCAAATCCCGACGAATTTCTTCGGGGTCCAGTAGATTGGCGCACACCATGCAAGCCAGGCCCGGCGCGAGCATTTGGGTTCTACCAGCCACATGCGTTACTGTGCCTTTGTCAACCGCGATGACGACTCCCATCTCAATCATGGGAATTAGGTATTGATAAGCGAACTGATTGAGGACAGCGCGGCTGCCGTGTGAATCAGTGCAGCAGAAGACAAAATCTGTGTCGGCAAGCATCCGCACTGAGCGGACTTTCAGCACGCTCTCTTGCCTTGTTTCAACGTGACTTTTGGGATTTATGCGCTGCGCAAATTTTTTTGCAACTTCGACCTTGGGCGAACCTATGTCCGATGGCGTGGCTCCAATCAGCCGGTTCAAGTTGCTTTCCTCGACAACGTCGGGATCGAGCAAAAGAAAATCCGTCACTCCAAGGTGGGCCAGTTCTTGGAGAACAATTGAACCGGTCCCGCCCAAGCCAACGATTCCGACCCGTAAGGATTTGAGGACGTTTTGGCCGGACGCGCCGAACGCACGGATTTGCCTGTCATAGCGGGAATGGTCAAGTTCGGTTGCCGACTTTCGGCTCCATGTGACTTCGGCACCGACGCTGATCACGTCAAGCTCCCGGCCCTTCCCAAGTTCACGTGCGATTGTGACTTCCGGCGTGATAAGCATTGCTGCGTGCGCCGCGTTCGGGACGCGCTGTTGAAGAAATTCCATTAGCTGTCGCTCGCCGTCATCGTCGATCTGCGAAAACTGATTCATGGGAAACGGATGAGTATGCACAAAAACAAGCGACTCATTATTTTTGCGTGCTCGTTGCGCGGCCTCGGCCACGAATTCAGGTTTCAACTGCGCTCTGATCGTGGTGCGGATAGTATATGCAGAAGAACTTGGCTCCTTGGTTTCCCGAACCACGATTCGGGAAAGTTTGCCCTCGATCTCAACGGAACGCCCGAACAGAATTGCACAAGATTCGTCCTCGCATTCGAGCAAATCGCTTCGCAAACGAGACAACATTTCTTGTGTGAAAACCAGTCTGCTCATCGGGGGTCATGAAGTCGGCGTTTAATGACGTAAAGATATGTTAAAAGGCTGTCATTGTTCGGGTTCCAGGTCGCGACATGCCACGAAAACCACAGGTGGGCACCCGTGGCATAGGGAAGCGGGGTCTGGCCGGTGTTCATCGGTGGATTACCGCTTTTTAGGCGAAGGTCGGCGTCCGCCCAAAAGCAATCTGGCCGGGCGAGCGGGTAGCCAACCGGGGCGATGAATTTTATGTCAACCCGTGGCTTCGACCAACCGTCTGGAAGCTCGTAAGCCGGGACGCTGATCAAGTGCGAGCCGTCGGGCAATGCCTGTATGGATGCCTGCGCTACAGTGCCACGAAGCACTTCAAACTGCTGTTGAGTGGGGGTCATGCACCGCCGAAGCTCGCCGGTGGAACTGTGTAAAAACGTTTAGGTTCCTTGTCGTGCTCGAAAGAGACTGTGGTGTCGTCGTTTATCAGTTCGTCTGGATGCTTGCCGTGGCCCTCAAGATAAAGGGCGTAGGTGCGTTTTGCCTCTGGAAGTTTTGATTTAATAATACGCCCTGTCGTGTGGGCGCGGTCAGATTCATATTTTTCGCCGTCCACGAAGTAAATGTAAACCTTGTGTTTAGCCAAAAGGTGTTTCGGCCCGTCTTTCAACGAAACCTGCGTGTCGTCATGAACGGGGTGCAAATGTTCGTGGCCCTCGTGCTTCTCAATTAGAAACAATTCAATGTCGTGCTTCTCCCCACGCAAATGGGCTTTAATTTCCTTGCCGGTAATGTGTGGTTCATGCCATTCGTAACGCTCATCGTTTACGAAATAGTGAAACTTCGGTTTTTCGTGTTCGTTGCTCATACGTGTCCGTTCGTTAAATCGTTCTGGTGGTAATTCGACTCACCCAATCGTGCGAGTTCGGGGAATAATAGAACCAACGGCGGTGCAAGTAAACCGTTTTGAAAACCGGGCGCGGGCCAGACAGGGAAGCGTCCTGTCTACCGTGATCCGGTTCTTCCGGCTAAATTCAATCGCCTTGCCCCGTCTTTTTGTTGGCTGGTTTAGCCTCGGTCACGACGATGCTCTGGATCAAAGGCGCGCCATCAGCGGGCGGAA
>PKZR01000057.1 GCA_003133815.1 Limisphaerales bacterium
GCGGAACGGCCAGCGCCAACGGTGCTTGCCTCCAATGACTTATTAGGTCTCATGGTTTTGTCACTAATTCTAAAATGTTTGTATTAACAAATGGCAAATCAACAAAATCTATCTGTCGAACATTTCGGGAAATAAAATGCAGTTCCGCACCTATGTTTGCCCAAGGAGCATCAAGCAACTTGCCTTTAATCCAAATTGTTTCTCCGTTTTCAGGATGCCACATCAACTGAATGTCAACGATTCGTATCTTTGTCCCGGCTTGGACAAGACCAGCGATATGCACGTCTTCTTCCCATTTCTTTGGAGCATTGGTGTATTCCTGAATACTTCTTGGCGCAGTAAGATTGTCTGGCAACTCGAGTATGACATTGTGATACGTCGTGAATATCGTCGAATCAGCATCTTCAGCAAACACTGGCTGCTTAAATTGATAAACTGCTTCTTTAATGTAATCTGTTGGATAAAGAGAATCGTGTGAAATGTCTGTAACGCTCACGCAACCTGACGAGCAAATAATCAGTGAGGCCAAGAATATAAAATGAAGGCGATGCGTGCGCATGAGACCTAGCATAAAAAGCCAAACCACAGCCGACTCGCGGCGTGAACCGCGACAGCGGCAATTGACTCCGGCGACTTATTAGGCTGATGGTTTCTTTCTCGCATATAACATTCTATAAAGTTTGATTGTAATGAAAGCCAAGACACACAACAGCAATGTGTTGATGATGATAATGACGGATAGACTCGCATCATCTCCCCTGTCGGGTTGAATGAAATTGTAAATACCGATAGCTGGGAGATGTATAAAAAGCACAATGGCTCCTGTAAGATTTCTTGGCCCATCAACTGGTATGCCTCCAGATACCTCAATTAAACCACATAAAATGCCTTCGGCAAGCACGCCAGCAATCATTGCCAACCAAATTGTGGAAATCTTTCTCATGCGATAAATCGGTCTAACGAAAAAAGCTGAACCACCGCCGACTCNNAGCGGAACGGCCAGCGCCAACGGCGCTTGTCTCCGGCGAATTGTTAGACATCCGGCTCATGTCTAAACCTTTCAGAAGTGGTCCAAAAAATCAGCCCCAAAAGAACCGCATCACCCAAAATCTCTGGCGCGCCTACCAATACCAAAGTCACGACCTTTTCGTGGAAAAAAATACAAAAATAAGGAATGGTCATACATCCCAATATGACTTTCATCCAAAGAAAAATCTGCGCCGAGAAAAGCGCCGACCATCGTCCCAAGAAAATCCCAATGCCGATTGGTAATGCTAAACCAGCAACCAAAGCAACAATAACTGCGCGACCAATGTGAGATGCATCCATCGAAAGAGTGAAATAATGCGGAATCAGAATCAACGACTTAAACCCATTAAAGGCGAGCGCGCCAGCTACAAACGATCTAATGTCTCGTGATGTTATTTTATTCATAATCGTAATGCTGCCTAACGAAAAAAGCTGAGCNNGGCGTGAACCGCGACAGCGGAATCGCCGCTCAAAACAAGCGCGAGGCAGAGGATGAGTTTGGGTTTCATGGTTTAATCTATGATGCTCCACTCTAAATACGGCTTGGAAATTTTGCTGATGGTATCTGTTGGAAGTTCCTCAAGCGCCTTTTGCTTCGGGTCTGAAAGATTAAAATCAACATCAACCTTGATATACGGGCAACCACGATAAACAAAAGTCCGATGCGTGGCAGACGAGATGCCGCCCTCCGTGGTGAAAACCTTCGGCAATTCTGCTCGCGTCATTCCGGGTTTAATTTTCTGACATTCGGTGAGAATTTCGGAAATCTGTTTCGCAAGATTTGTGTCGGCAACACTATTCGCAGGCGGATGAATCCGAAACACCGGATCAATTTGCCCGGTAGTCGGAGCATATCGGTTTGTTCCATCGTTTTTCAGATACAACAGATATTCATTTGTATCACCGGGTATAAATTCCACAAAGTCCGGGCCATTGACCACACTTCCCCGTGCGGTTTCACGATAATGGTGCAAAACAATCTGATTGCTCGCAGGCGTTCCCTTGAGAACTTCCGAAACTTTGAAAGTCGTTTCCACGCCATGAAACATTGCTGGTTGAGACCAACCGAGTGAATTTGCCTCATCCAAATCTTTCACTTTAATTGGCTGACCAATCACAACCAAATCGGATGCCGCCATCAATTCGGCATCGCTCCACAAACGAACTCCGCGTGCGTGTGACGACAAATCAAATGCAACGAGCGCGAGGCAGAGGATGAGTTTGGGTTTCATGGTTTGTCCCAGAATGGGCCGTTCTTCGCTTTCGTGCGCGCGATGTCAAACTTCGATGGAAATGTATAGATGGAATCGGCATTCCAACCGAGCGCACTGAAAACAAGGTAAGGCGGAAATTCATCCGAGTTTTCCCCTTCTTTCGGTTTTTGTTTTTTAACCGTCAAAATATTGTTTGTCAGGTCAAGGCTGTCGAAATCAAAGCGCACACGTCTTTCCAATGGAATTTCGTCCGGGCTTTGGTTGGTTGGAATAGCATTGGTTGGAACGAAGGATTTCAGATAAGCCCGCGCATCGACGTCTAGAAGACCCAGTTTTCCGTTATCCCAATTTATGGTGGTGAGATCCCAATATGGAGCCTTGGGAGAATTAATGCGATCGCAGAGATACGGGCCGATGACCAAGACTTTTTTATTACGATAGGTGAATTCTTGCGGATGTGGAAATTGGGCAAACAAGGACGGCGTGCTTTCCTCGGCATCATCATAATGCAAATCTCCAACCAATTCCGAAGTCCGTTGCGCCGGATTTTTCAAAAACAATTTGTTAAACCGATCGCCGCCGTCCCACCCGGATTGGTAATA
Source organism: Limisphaerales bacterium (assembly GCA_003133815.1). Classification (GTDB taxonomy): domain Bacteria; phylum Verrucomicrobiota; class Verrucomicrobiia; order Limisphaerales; family UBA11358; genus UBA11358. The sequence continues at coordinate 2,846 of PKZR01000057.1, forward strand.
GGTGTGGTTTTCCAAAACTTCCCCGGAAGGCAGCGTTACGGATTCAGTCCGCCTGTCACTCGTGCTGGCAAAATCCACAGCGGCGATAAAAAGTGTAATCACACAACAGTAAGCCAGAAACACTGTCGGCACGGCAATGACAGCCGAAATCAAAAAGCGTTGACGGTTTGTGCGCGAAAGAAAAAATGGAAGGCGAAAATAAATCGCCCAAGCAAAAACGGCAACGTTGCCAATCACGATCAATCCCCAGGAAATTTTGCGGTTAAATCCCAAACCCATGAAAGTTCCTGCGGAAACAAAGGACACAATTAAACTTAAAAATGAAACCAACAACAGCCGGAAAAATAGTCCGACAAACCACCAGAGTTTAGATTTTGAAGATTCAGTCATGGATTCATCGGCAATGGTAACTCTGACACAAAATTAAACCAGTTCGTTCATTTCATTAAAAAAGCGGCCTCCGTTTCTGAAGGCCGCTTTGCGTTGTAGCGTTCGGCCTGTGGCCGAAGCGAATCGAGCCATAGGCTCGACGCTACAATTTGTTTACCCGTGAAACGGCTGGCTGGCGGGCAGGTAGAATTCGCTGCGGATGCCGGCGTTGGTGTCCACGGTGTAGGGCCATTCGGCGTCGGCGGCAAACTGGATGGTGAGCCGCCGGTCGGTGATGGATGAAATCTGCGCGTCGCGCTGCCGGCGCTCGGAGGTGGCGTCGGATTGCTTGCTGTCGGGATTGGCCGCCAGCGTGGTGTAGGCGGTCAGCAGGGTTTGCAGGTTGGCCACCTTGGCGGGCGTGATGCCGGGCAGGGTGTCGCTGCCGAGTTTCTTGATGATGGCCTGCACGGATTGTTTGAACGTGGCCTGGTTGGGATTGAGGCGGTGGCCGACCATGTAGTCGTTCATCTGCGTCGGGTTGGTGCGGGCGTATTTCTGGCGTGCGGCGGCCTGCACCTCGTGGAGGGCGGTCAGCAGGTTGGTCTCGGCGGCATGCATGGCGTCGGTGGCCACGCGTTTGCCGGTGGAGGACTGCGTGGCGGCGGCGGCGGTCTGCCGGCAGGTGAGGATGTCGGCCACCAGTTGCGTGACTTCGGCGGCGGTGATCTCGCGCACGGCGAGCGCGGGGGCGTAGGCGGGCTTTTGGGCGGCGACGCAGATTTTGTCCGCCTCGTTCAACGCGGCGAGCTGCGCCTGGTGGAACACGGAGGGCGTGTGCGTGGGTGTGGGTGTCGGTGGTGTTGGAGGTGTTGGATCATTCATAAATATTTTTTCTTCTTCTCGATTGCTGGTTCCCGCGAAAAATGGGAAGCCGCGTGGCTGTCCTGCGGGTGATGGTTAAGAGAAAACGACTTTGACGGAATGTTGGCAAGAAAAAAATTTGAGGAAATTTTAACCTAAAAAACGCAGTTCAACCACGGATGGACACGGATGGACACGGATACCAAGCCTTTACATAAAACCAGCGATTCACCCGGAGGGTGAATGAAAAGAGCCTTCTAAAATCCGTGTATATCCGTGTGTATCCGTGGTTAATGACTGCTTCGTCGGATTCCAACTGCGGAATTTAAATTAAAGGTGAGGGTAAAAACACAAAATCCCGGTTTTTTGGCGAATTGGCGTCAGAAACCGGTCATTTCGTTGAAANNGGTTCCATTCGATGATTTGGGGACGTTATTCGTCGTTTTGACCCCGTTGATCGTCAATTTGGGCGTTTTATTCGTCAATTCGGAAGCTCCGTTCGATGAAAAAATGACTCCATTCGATGATTTGAGGACGCTGTTCGTCGTTTTGACCCAACTGACCGTCAATTCGCCCGGTTCGTTCGTGAAGTCGGATGGCTCCGTTCGATGATTTTGTGACGCCAATCGTCGTTTTGGCCGGTCCCTTGGTCAGTTTGATGACCCGATTCGTCGTTTTGGTGGGAATGCTGGTGCCAGATCAAAGTCCGCCGGCTTCGGCCTCGTCGTGGATGATTTTGCCGGTCTTGCCGAACGACAGCACGGCGTCAATCAGCCGGGCGTCCACGGCGTCGCGGTGCAGCGAGGACCCGGCGTGTGCGATGACGTTTGAGAAGGCGACCTGGGCGGGTTCGATGGTCACGGCAATCTGTGGGGCGACGGTGAGATTGTCCACCAAGGTCGGCGCTTCGTCTCCGCTGCCGAAATCGGCGGGGACGACGGGGCGGCCGTTCAGTTTGCCGTCCTTGTCCATGTCGGTGAGATTGTCCTTCTGGTAAACGTGGTCGGTGGGTTTGTATTCGCCGGTGAAATGGGCGCTGGAATTCGGCCCGGCGATGAAATAATTGCCGATGGCGTCCAGAAAATGGTCGGCTGCGGAGTGTCCGCCGACGAGGCCGGTGACGCCCCAGTTGTAGACGACGTTGTTGATGTATTGGATGCGGCCCTTGGCCTTGGGATTGCGGCTCTGGTTGTTGATCCAGAGATTGTGCGAGTAGGTGATGTTATTGGCGTCATCCGAAAGCGAGCCGAAGCGTTGCGGATCCACGCCTTCGCCGATGATGCAGTATTGGAAGGTGATGTCGTGGCTGCCGACCGTCAAGCCGAGGCAATCCCAGCGTCCCCATTCGATGCTGCAATGGTCAAAAATCATGTCGCCGCCGCCGGAGA
>PKZR01000205.1 GCA_003133815.1 Limisphaerales bacterium
ACGGATGCATTATACTTTAACTAAATTCGTGGCCTATAGTCTTTTGCGCATGGCGCATTCAAATAAGGCGGATGTTGTGCATTTCATGCTTGTTGATGGCAGAGGAAGGAACAGTTGTTGAACGACTTAAAAGCAAACCGGACTAAATATCATGGCACCAACTGTATCTTCAAATATGACCGCCGAAAAGCAGCGCCTGGCGGAAGACCAAGCTGGCCGGCAAAACTGGCGGCGCTGGGGACCGTATCTTTCCGAGCGGCAATGGGGCACGGTGCGCGAGGATTATTCGCCCGGCGGCAACGCCTGGGAATATTTTCCGCACGATCACGCCCGCAGTCGCGCATATCGCTGGGGCGAGGACGGCCTGGCCGGTTTCAGCGACGACATGCAGCATCTTTGCCTCTCGCTCGCGCTGTGGAACGGCCAGGACCCGATTTTGAAGGAGCGGTTATTCGGTCTCACGAATTCCGAGGGCAACCACGGCGAGGACGTGAAGGAAGTGTATTACTACCTCGACGCGACGCCGACGCATTCCTATTTAAAATTCCTCTACAAATATCCGCAGGGCGCATTTCCCTACTTGCAGCTCATCGAGGAAAACCGGCGGCGCGGCGCGGACCAGCCGGAGTTTGAACTGCTCGACACCGGCTTGTTCGATGCGGACCGGTATTTCGATGTCTTCGTGGAATACGCCAAGGCCGGACCGGACGATATCTTGATGCTTATCACGGTTCACAATCGCGCTCCGGGCGGAGGGCCACCCGCCAAGCTGACATTGCTGCCGCAACTGGCTTTTCGCAACACTTGGTCGTGGATTCCGAACGGGCGCAGACCAAAATTCTCGGCGGACAATGGCGGCGTCAAAATCGAACACGCTCAACTGGGCAATTTACGCCTCGACTGCGATGGCAATCCGAAGCTGCTTTTTTGCGAGAACGAGACCAACGTGCGCCGGCTGTTCAACCAGCCGGAGGCGAAAGCTTTTTTCAAGGACGCCTTTCACGAATTGGTCATTGCCGGAAATAAATCGGCGGTGAATCCCGCGCAAACCGGCACCAAGGCGGGGGCGGTCTATGAACTGAATGTGCCGGCGGGGCAGTCGGTCACCGTGCGGCTGCGGCTGGCGAAGTCGGACGCCGCATCGGCCGGCAAGCCGTGGGATGACTTCGACGCGATTTTTGCCCAGCGGCGAAATGAGGCGGATGAATTTTACGCCGTGCTGCAAAAAGACCTGGCCGATGCCGACGCGAAATTAGTTCAACGTCAGGCGTTCGCGGGCATGATCTGGAGTAAACAATTTTTCCACTACGATGTGCCGCTTTGGTTGGACGGCGATCCCACTCAGCCGCCGCCGCCCGCCGCCCGCAAGCACGAGCGCAATTCCGACTGGCGGCACCTGAACAACGCCGACGTGATCTCCATGCCGGACAAGTGGGAGTATCCGTGGTTCGCGGCGTGGGACTGGGCGTTTCATTGCCTCGCGCTGGTGGAGGTGGACGCCGAGTTTGCCAAGAGCCAGCTCGTCCTGCTGATGCGCGAATGGTATATGCACCCGAACGGCCAGTTGCCCGCCTATGAATGGGCGTTCGGCGATGTGAATCCGCCGGTGCATGCCTGGTCCGCGTTTCGCGTGTTTCAGATTGACCGCCGGCAGCGGCAGGAAACCAATCCGGCGGACGCGGGCGACCTCGTTTTTCTGGAGCGCGTGTTTCAAAAGCTGCTGCTGAATTTCACTTGGTGGGTCAACCGCAAGGACGAGCAGGGCCGAAATATTTTTCAGGGCGGCTTTCTCGGCTTGGACAACATCGGCGTGTTCGACCGCAGCAAACCGCTGCCGACCGGTGGCTTCCTGAGCCAGGCCGACGGCACTAGCTGGATGGCGATGTATTGCCTAAACCTGCTGCGCATCGCACTCGAACTGGCGCAGCACAATCACGTCTATGAAGACATTGCGACAAAATTTTTTGAGCATTTTCTGTGCATCGCCGCCGCCATCAACGGCCAAGGCGAGGACAAGCTGGGTTTGTGGGATGAGGCGGATCAATTTTATTACGACCATTTGAATCTGCCCGACGGTGAAAATGTGCCGATGAAAATCCAGTCCGCCGTCGGGCTGATCCCGCTGCTTGCCGTCGAGGTGTTGGATCCGGACGTGCTCGCACAATTACCGGCCTTCACCAGCCGGATGGAATGGTATCTGAAACATCGCGCGAACCTGTCGTGCCTGATCTCGGACTGGAAAATATGCGGCACGGAAGACCGCAAACTGCTGTCGCTGCTGCGCGGCCATCGCATGAAGGCGCTGCTGAAGCGGATGCTGGACGAGACGCAGTTTCTGTCGGGGCAGGGCGTGCGCTCGTTGTCAAAGTTTCATGAGCAGCATCCCTTTCGTTATGAGACCGGCGGCCAGACTTATGAGGTTGCTTATTGGCCGGCGGAATCGCGCAGCGGCTTGTTCGGNNTGAATTTCCTGCTCATCGAGGCGCTGCAAAAATTTGATCACTACTACGGCGACGATTTCAAGGTCGAGTGCCCGGCCGGTTCGGGGAAATTCATCACGCTCAATGAAGTGGCCGATGAGCTGACGCGCCGCCTCGCCAAAATATTTTTGAAAGGCGACGACGGCCAGCGGCCGGTGTTGAAATATCATCCCAAGCTCGCGAC
>PKZR01000231.1 GCA_003133815.1 Limisphaerales bacterium
TTCCAGTTGGCCTTGCCGGCGGCGGGTTCCAGGTATTTGCCGGTCCGGCCGCTGACGTAAAAAATATCGCCCGTGTCATTGGTGAGCACGGCGGGCGGGGCGTAACTTTGCAGCACCAACTGATCCGCCAAAGCCTGGAGACTGGCCGGCGGGTTCGTCACCGGCCGCGCCTCGGCAATGACCGGCGGCCCGGCGGTAAAGGACGAGGGAAAAACAATCTGCTCCGGTCGCAGCACGGATTCNNTTCTGCACCTCGGTGGTCAGATAGATCAGCAGGTTGCGGCAGCTCAAGATGTCCAGCTTTGTAAACGGCGGATCCATGATGAGATTCTGCGGCGCAAAGATCACCATCTCGCGGATCTCTTTGCGCACCCGGTAGCCATGTGCTTCCCTGGTGAAGAAACGCTTCAGCCGGGCTTCCGAAATGTCGGCGGCGATGTTGTCTGAAAAGATGCCCGACCGCGCTTTTTCAATCGCGTCCCGGTCCAGGTCGGTGGCGAAGATTTGAATAGAAAACTTCCCCCGTGGCTTGACCTCTTCCAGCGCCTCTTTGAACACGATGGCCAGCGAATAAGCTTCTTCCCCCGTGGAACAGCCGGGCACCCACGCGCGCAGCGCCTTGCCGGGCGGACGGCTCGCGAGCAACGCGGGAATGGCCTCTTTAGACAACTGCTCCCAGGCGGCGGGGTCGCGGAAAAAATTCGTCACGCCGATCAATAATTCCTTGAAGAGCAGGTCCAGCTCCTGCGAGTTCTCCTGCAAATAGCGGACATATGCCGGCATCTTTTTGATCTGGTGAATGCCCATGCGGCGCTCGATCCGGCGATAGAGCGTGTTCCGTTTGTAAAAAGAAAAGTCGTTGCCCGTGTGGGCGCGCAGCAGGATGACCACCTTTTCCAGGGCGCCCTGCGCCTTGTCTTCCAGCAGCTCTTCCGTCCGGGCGATGAGCGGGGTGCGCTCCAGATAGGCGAGAATTTTCCCCGGCAACTCTTCCGCCCGGCCCACGATGTCCGCCAGCCCGGCGTCAATCGCGCTGCGCGGCATGGAGTCGAATTTGGCCGTCGCCGGCTCCTGCACCAGCACCACGCCCGCTTTTTCCTTGATGGCGCGCAGACCCATCGTGCCGTCCGAGCCCATGCCGGAAAGGATCACGCCCACGCTGTGCTCCTGCTGATCCTGCGCCAGCGAGCGGAGGAAAAAATCAATCGGCAGCCGCAGCCCGCGCGCCGCGGTCGGCTTGAGCAGGTGCAGGACGCCGTGCAGGATGGACATGTCCTTGTTCGGCGGAATCACATAGACGCAGTCCGGCTGCACCGGGGTGCGGTCCTTGACCTGGATCACCTTCATGCCCGTGGCGCGCTGGAGCAGTTCGGACATGATTCCTTTGCGCGTGGGGTCGAGGTGCTGAACNNGGAACGGGCTTTTTTTGTCGGCGTGAAGATGAAGGCTTTTTTTTCATGCGCTTATTTCCTGCGCGCAATCATGACAGCTTTGGTTCCGGTTGAACAGTGCGTCATCGCAAATTTTTAAATGGCTTGCGAATGTGCTTTCCTGCAAGCGGTCTTCCCCATTTCCTCCAGCGCCGCCCTGCGCAAGCAGCAGGAAGGCGAACTCGGCCTGAAAGAACGCTGGTATTTAGCCGGATGCTTTGGAGCGCGGCTGTCCCAGCCGCAGCGCATAGTCAGCCCAACCCACGTTCCAAAAATCTCGCATAATCATGTCTTGGGACGGTTTGCAGCGCGCTCGGATGGACATAAAGGAAACGGGGGCAGTTCCGGGCAATGACGCAATTCACCCGGCACATTACAAATTCATTGATGGCTACTTGGCATCCATTTTCCAGACGCCGTGCCAGTCTGCGGGCGGGTGCGCGATGAGTTCGGCGCAGCGCGCGGACAATGCCTTGCTGGGGCCGTCGGATAATTCCTGCACGAGTGCGTCAAATTGCAGCTTCGCCCCGGCAAATTGTCCGGCGGAGTATTCGGCGTAGGCGGCCTCATAACGGCGGCAGAGTTCGGGGTAGTTCGCGGGGATGCAGGGGTTCTCGCACTCGAACAATTCCACCGGCTCGCTCTTGCCCTTCACAATCACGCGGTCCACGAAGCGGTGCGCGGGCTTGACGGTGAATTGCGCGAAGGTGACGCTCGAAACCAGCAGACGCGCGCCGTAATATTTCGTGAGCGCCTCGATGCGCGCGGCTTCGTTCACGGTGTCGCCGACGAGTCCGTAGTCGAGCCGCTGCGCGGAACCCTTGTTGCCGACCAGCACGCCGCCGCTGTGGAGCGCCACGCCGTAGTTGAACAGCTTCTGCACCTGCGGCGTGAAGGTCGGGCGGAGTTTTTCCATCGCGGTGATGAGTTTGATGGCGGCGCGACCGGCGCGGTCGGCGGCATCGGGTTGTGCCTGCGGCGCGCCCCAATAACTTAAAAACTGGTCGCCGAGAAAATGTTCCAGGTTCCCCTCTTCGCCCATGATGGCGTTGGTCTGGGCCTCGAAGACGCGGTTGAGCAGCTCGAACATCCCCTGCGGGCCGAGCGCCTCGGCGAGCGGCGTGGAGTTGCGGAGGTCGGTGAGCAGCAGCGTGACGTCGGCGCGGCGCGGTTCCATGGAGCCGGGATTCGCCAGCACGGCCTCGCACACGGCCGGCGAAAAATAGAGGCTCATGGTGTTGCGGAGCTTCATGCGCTCCAATCGTTCCAAAACAAAATCATAGGTGAGCGCGATCATGCCGCTTACATTCAAAACCAAAAGCGGAACGGCCAGTGGAATGATCTGCCCGGCATAATCAAAGAGCAGCAGCGTTAAAAGCGCATAGCCGACACTCAATCCGATGTTGCTCAAAAACCGCATTCCGGGCGGGCGAACCAAAAAGCACAGCGCGCAAGAAATCACGCCTGAAATTGTGATTATGAACAGGCTTCCCAAGATTGAATATTCGCGCGGAAATTCGCCGTGCAGCGCGGCGCTGATGATCTGCAAATGGATTTCAGGGCCGCCCATCGGCTTGGGATCTGTGAATGGCGTGTTGTGAGTGTCATGGAAAATTTCCGCAGTCGGGCCGATGAGGACGATCTTGTCCTTGAAGAATTGCCCGTTGCCATAATTCTTTTCCCAAAGTTTCGGCGAGAGGACATCGCCGACCGGTTCCGGTTTGAATGCCTGGTTCGCGGGGGCGGTGTAGCGGAAAAGGCGCGCGTCAAATCCGGGCGGCATGAGGTCGGGCCTGCCGAACTTGCGCAGCGCCCGAGCGTCGAGCGATTCAAGAACGGTTTCATCGGGAACGAGTTCGCCCACCTGCGCGCCGGTCTGGCGATAGCTCACCCGCCGCAGCGTGTCGTCAAAATCCGGCCAGAGGTTGACGTAGCCGAGCCGGTCGTCCTCCACCGGTGAATTCGTCGCGTCCGGCGTCAGAACGGACGAATTGGGCAGCAGCAGCTCCCTGGTCTCGCCGCGATCAGTCATTGTGACATTGATGTTGTAGCCGATGACGACGCGGTCCTTGTATTTATCAAGCGCCTGATGAAGCGCGTCGTCGCCGTCGTTCTGCGAGGCGAACACAAGGTCGAACACGATGACCTTCGCACCGGCGTCGGAAAGTTTCTCGATTAGCCGCGCCCAGACCTCGCGCGACCACGGGAAATTGTTCTGCAAATCCTTCAGCACCGGCTCGCGCTGANNGAAGTTCGTCGTCGCTGAAATCGGACGAATACACCGGCTTGTCAATGCCGATGAGGACGAGGCGGTCGTCCACCGGAGTTTTGCGACCGAGACGTGTCTGCCAGTCCTGCGCAAAAAATTCCATCTGCTGCAACGGCACAAAGCCGCCCTTCCACAAACCGACGGCGGCCAGCGTGCAAACCCCGCAAATGGCGAGCACAATTACGGAGCGTTTGGTAGGTGTTTTCATCATTTCACCACCCGCGAGGGCGCAAGGGTCGGGGCAGATTATTCACTGTTTGCAACCTTGACAATTCATAATAATGATTCAATATTTTATCGCAGTTAACCATAAAGCAGAGAGACATGAAAATCAGACTTCTTCTTGCCGGACTGATCATTTTTGCCAGCGTGCCGGTATTTGGTGCGGGCGCGCTCACGCAAAGCACCTTCACGGAAATCATCAAACAGGCCAATGTTGAGGCCGCAGCCGACAAGTCCGTGTCACCCGCCCAGGTGAACGAGGTTTTCAGGGTGCCGGATGTGGTGCGGACCGGATCGAATTCCCGCCTGGAAATGACGGCGCCGGATAAAACCATAACACGAGTCGGGGAAAATTCGGCATTCACGTTCGAGCCAGGCACAAGAGACATCCGTTTGGAAAAAGGGAGCGTTTTATTCCATCCACCCGCCGGTGTGGGCGGTGGAACGGTCAAATACGGCGGCACGTCTGCTGCCGTTTTGGGAACAACCATGGTTTGTTTTGTCGGTCCGGGCGGTGTTTTTAATATTGTCGTGCTTGAAGGCGAAGCCCTGGTGACGCTGGCAAACGGCCAAACAGTCCAGGTCGGTCCCGGTCAGACCGTGAGCGCGTCGGCAGACGGGAACAGCTTCAGCCCGGTGATGGATGTCCATCTGGGACAATTTGCGTCTCATTTGCTGCTGCTCAGGGGATTTTCAACCCCTCTCTCCTCGATGCCGCTCATTGAAGCGGCAATTCAACTGCAAAACGAACAAGTTGCCTCAGGCAAGAGGAAGTTCAACTTCCAGCCTCTGCAGACGACCGGCGAAGGGCTGGAGCTGGTCCTCAACAAATATCCGGACATATCAGTAACCTTGAGCGGAAACGACTTGACGATAATCCCGATTTCCCCAACGACGGGCGCCAAATAATCAGCGCGCGGCGACCGCTGCATTGTGGTAAGTGTGGCAGGTCGCGCAGGTATCCACCACCCCGCCGCGCGGACTGTGGCAAGTCGCGCAAGTCTCCTTCGCCGGAAGCAAAATGTCCGCCGTGTCCTTGCTGTGAACCGCGTCGTGGCATTGCCCGCAGGAAATGTTCGCGTGCTTCGCGTGATTAAATTTCGCCTGTGCCAGCCAGCGTTCCGGCATGATCGGCTTCGTGATTGCAGGCGAACCAGCCTCTGAACTTTTCACCTCGTGACACAACTCGCAGCCCGGAAACAAGGCGCGTGTGCTGCCGCTCAAAGTTCCAACCTGCGTATCCGGCCCGAACGTCTCCGTGCTGAAAAAAATCCGCCGCTCCAAATCATCGCCGCTGCCAAATTGCGTCCGCAATGCCACCAGTTTTTGCTGAACATAGGTATTTGCGTCCGGCTGATTTTTCTTTGCCGCCAGGTCTGCATATTGCTTCGGCAGGCTCCGCAAAAACGCCGTGACAAATTCCGCGCTGCCGTGCGGTAATTGCAGTTGAGGCGTTTCCGGATCAAATTGCAGCGAATGGCAGACGCGGCAATTATTCTCAAATGCCACCGGCTTCATGAACGCACCCGCCGCGTCCAACTGGTGGCAGAACGCGCAGTCCAGTTTTGCGCCTCCGGGCAGGTTTGGAATGGTCGCGCCCATCAAATGCAATGCGTGGTTGAATTTCAAAGTGTCCGGGTCGCGCCATTTTTCCGTGATGAAACGGAACTGCGGATGATCCTCCGCAAAATGGTGGATGACCGGCACGACACTGCCTGCCGTGCTGGCGGCGGCCATTTTCACCGTGTCGCCGTGGCAGAAAACACAGTCCGCATCCGTCGCCGCCGCCATCAATTTGCCTTGATGTTCCGCATGGCAGAACGCGCAGGAAACCGCGGCGGCATTTGGCTGGTGAAAATTATGGGCAACGTGACATTGCTCGCAGGACCCGTCAATCGCCGTCGGCGCAGCGGCATGCGCGTCCAGAAATTTATTGAACTCGAAAAATCCCGGCTCGGCTGACAGCGCCGCCTTCACCATCCCGTTCGGCCCGGAATTTCCGGCGACATGGCACGCACCGCAGTTTTGGTTCAAACGATTCGTCGCGGCCAGCGCCGCAAACGCCTCGCCGGAATGGGCGCTGGAAATTTCTCCGGGACTGATAAAGTTGTTCCTCCACGACGGATTGCCGAGTAAAACCAACAACACTGCGAACGATGCGGCGATAACCGCAAGCGTCGCACGCCTCCGCCAGACGCGCAATGTCGGCACCGGCGAACATTTCGAAATCGGACGGCAGCAGCTTCCATCAGGCATCGGGCCGGATTCGCACGGCTCGCCCGGCCGCGTGCAACGCCAGCGGCCCTTGGTTTCGCCCGGCTTGGTTTCCAATACTGGCTTGCACTCGGCGGTTGCGCGGCAACGGCCTTTGGAATCCGGGCCATGCCGGCACGGCTGGCCTTCGCACGCATGGCCGCAAACCCAGTTCTGGTTCGGGCGCGCGTAATTTTGCGCGTCAAAATCCGGCGCGGGAAGTTGCTCGCTCATTGCACACCTCCTGAAAATCCAAAAACAAGAACGATGTGCAATACCGTGAAAACCAGCAGTCCGTAAGTCAGTGGAATGTGGACGAACAGCCACAGTTTGAGAGTGAGCTGGAGCGCGCGATGATAATCGAGGCCGTCCTTTTGCCGCACGAGCGCGGCAAGCTTGTCGAGTGTGGCGCGCTCGGCTTCGTTGGTGAACCGGCGCAGGTCGTCGAGTTCAGCCAGGAGCGCGCTTACCGGACGGCGCGATTCAAATGTGTGCAGCCAGAAATTTTTTGGCCCTTCAAAAAACGGCGCGAGCTGGCGCGTGTAAAATTCCGCGATGACGGGTGATTTCGCCTCCTTGCCGAGCGCAAGATTCTCCGCCCCGGTTTTCAGAGCGTGGCGCAGCGCGGGGATTTTTTCAAAGATGGCTTCGCCGCCGCGTGTGGCCAGCCTGCGCGGCAGCGTGCGGCTGAAAAACAATCCAACGACGCCGCTGGCACTGACGAGCGCGAACAGCCAGGCGAGAGTGATTTCAAACCAGCCGTGCGGCGCTCGAAAATTGAGATGGATCAAAAAAAGAACAACGGTGAAAAATCCGAGATAAATGTGGATTTGCAGCCAGGTCTCGGCTTTGCCCAGCGCCAGGAACGGGAGTTTTTTTCGTGCGTTGAAAAATGTCAGCACGAGCATCACGGCGAACAAAATCCAGCCGGTGAGAAACGCATAGTCCGGCAGCGCGCAGAATCTCTTGTGCAGCCACAACGCCGCCATCGTAGCCGCAATCAGCGCAAGCATGCCGAGGAAAAATTGGCGGCGAAAGCGTTTCATGGCTTCAACCACTTTGAAAGCGCATCCAGATTGTTCAGATTTATCCGCGTAAGCGCCCCGTGCGGACACGCCCGTTCGCACGCGGGGCCGCCGTGACTTTCGACGCACAAATCGCATTTCGTCGCCTTGGCGATCGGCTTCATTTCCTGGTCCACCATGAATTCGCCGGTTTCGTCGCGGATTTCGACCATGCGGATGGCATCATAGGGACAGTTGTTGAAACACGCCTTGCAGCCGATGCAGGTGTCGGGATTGATGACGACCTGGCCGGCAAAAGATTCACGATGAATCGCGCCCGTAGGACAGCCGATCATGCAGACAGGATCGGCGCAATGCAAACAGGCATTCGCAACCATGAGGCTTCCGGAAGTCGGGCCATGGCGGAGGAAACGCGGATTATTGTCGTGCGTCGAGGCACAGGCGCGCACGCAATCGTCGCAGCGCGTGCAGCGGTCAAGGTCAATGACCATCGAGGCCGTGGCGTTGAAGAGCCGGTTCTCGGTGAGAAATTCCAGAATTTCCGCGCCGACTTTTTCCCGCGCGCCTTTTTCGGCAACGGGCTGGGAACCCAATTCGTCTTTTACAATTTCAATCGCCTCCGGCAATTCATTTTTTGGCAGCGACGGCAGAACGATTTCTTCCATCACGCGTGTTGGCACGATAAGCAAATGCGTGTAGCCGATGGCTCGGAGCGAGAATTGCAAGTTCACCGGCGAATCCTTGTTGCGCCAGTTGTGGCTAATTTCGCGCAGGCCGAACAATTGGCCCGCGCCGATGTAATTCAGTGTGCGCTCCCCGCCGCCGAGCTTCTGGCTGATGCGCGCGAACCCGGCGCGCAGCAGCACGACGCCGTTCGGGTAATCGCCTTCCTGCGCGATGACAGGTTCCTTTTCCGGCTGGACGCTGCCGGATTGTGCGAGGCGTTTGTATTCGCCAGACCAGTCGTAATCGCCGTAGGTGGCGAACTCGATCTGCTCGGCGACACGGTCCACCTGTTCCTTCGTCAGATGCTGGAACATCGGCGTGGCGTTGAGATACGAGGACAGCGCGCGTTCGCGGTAAATCTTGTTCACGTGCGTGCGCAGGGCATCGTCGTATTTCATCAGGTCGCGCAAACCCTGCCAGCGGATCTCCAGAAGTTCCGCATCGTCGCTGTCGGCAAAAATCGTGGACGTGCGCGCCATGCGGCTCAACGCGGCGATTTCTCCGAAAAAATCGCCTCCCGTCATCTGCTCGGTGCGGTGCTCGTCCATCACGCGCGGCAAATCCTGGAGAAAAACATGAACTTCATTTTTTGTCTGGCGCGCGCCGAGGCCGGCGGCTTGACGGAGCCGCGTGCGAGAAAAAGTTTCCGCCGGGCGCGAACCGTTCCAAAGCTGGGCGAGCGTGCGGAAAAATCCCTTTTTGCCCGGCGACTGACGGCCAAGCAGCGCGGGCGGAAGGTGGGGTTTCAACACGACTCGCGTCGCGCCCCGCAAAATCAAAAAAGCCGACGTGCCGTAATCGCCCTGGCGCACGATGATTTCACCTTGTCGAAAACGCCGGATGCGGGAATCGTTGCGGAGGATTTCACGGAGCGGCGTGCGCTTCGGAAATTTCTCGGCGTCCATGTCGCGGAACGGCGCGGTGGCGAGCAGGCGATCCAGTGCCGCATCGGTCATGTCCGGGTCGAACGCGGCGTCCCAGCGTTGCGGGCGTTCGAGGATGGTCGGTGCGGCGGGCATTTATTTTAGGCGTCGAGAACCAGATGGTTTTTCGGCCGGCAAACACAGGTCAGACAACTGCCCGATTCCGGCGGCGCGTACGGCTTCTTGAGATAATCCACTTCGCCGGACTTGATGGCGACGACGCACGAACCGCAACTGCCCGCGCAACAGCCGGAATCAATTTTAATTCCCTGGGCAGCGGCGAACTCCAGCAGATTGCCAGCCGACGCTTCCCATCGGACGGTCTTGCCGGAGCGCCCAAACGTGACGTTGATCTTCGTCAGGTGACTTGTTTCCTCGGCTGTGGGCGCGACAGTTTTTTTCTTAACGCTCGCCGGGCCGAATGCCTCGAAATGAACGACTTCATCAGGCACGCCCCACGCTTCGAGGCCGTCGGTCAGGCTTTTCATAAACGCACCGCTGCCGCAAAGGTAGTATTCAAAATTGTTCGAAGGCAAAATTTCCTTTAAAAGCTCGATGCACACTCGACCTTCGTGTTGAAAATCAATTCCTTTCACGTCTTTCTCGTTCGGCTTGCTGTAGGCGATGTGCAGATGGATGTTTTCATTTTCGGCCGCGAGCTTTTCCAGTTCCGCCTTGTGGATGTGTTCGCGGACATTGCGCACGCCGAAGAAAAAATAAACTTCACGCTTGGAACCGCTCGCCGCAATCGCATTGGCCATGCTCAACATCGGCGTGATGCCGACGCCGCCGGCGAGCAGCACGACGGGATTCATCTTCGTCATGTCTAGGAAGAAATGTCCGGTCGGCGCCTTGACATTGAGGATGTCGCCTTCCTTCACCGTTTCCGCGAAAAAACTTGAACCAGCACCCGGCGGCACGTCGGGTTTGTCCGGCGGGGCTTTTTCCTTTTTGATCGTGACGCGGTAATAATCCTTCTGATGCGGGCTGTCTGAAAGCGAGTAGCAACG
>PKZR01000055.1:0-7155 GCA_003133815.1 Limisphaerales bacterium
GGCGCAGAAGGCGATGATCTTGGCGTTGTATTTTTCCTTGATCCAGGAGAGCAGCACAGAAGTGTCGAGGCCGCCGGAGTAAGCGAGAACTATTTTCATATCCGCCAATTAAAACTCCAAAATGCCGGGAACGCAAAGTGGAAATGAAAGCAAAAATGTTGAGCCCCGTTCGCGGGGATTTCAGGGGGTGTCACCGTTGTTGTTCTTGGTCCAGAGAGCGGCGGCGTTGGTTCTGGGCAGGTCGCAGCCATTCATTTCCCCGGTCTTGGCGATGGGGTGTTCCAATTAGGATGCCATTGAAACGACCATAATGATTCCAATTTCACCGTCTCAGCGTGGCCGTCGGAGAAGAACATGTTGATGCTCCCCGGCAGAATGTTTTGAGGATCGAAGTCGGCCAGGGCACCGGCTCCCGGCTTGCTTCCGTGATGCGGAAGCGCGACGCGAACCATTCCAACGGGCAGCCCGGTCGGGCCCGGCCAGTCTGTCAGGCCGTTCAGGTCTTCGGGAGGTAAATCAGTTTCATCGGGCCATTCATCCACGAACACCGACTCGCAAAAGACCGGTGTCTGGGATGGAAAATGGATGTTCCCCTCGGTGTTGAACTGGAGAGCGGGATCAATGCCGTAACGGTCCATGTATTCGCCCATGTTGGCGTAAAGATGGCCGTTGTAACCGTAGGAAGATTCCCAGCCGTTGACATACCAGGGCTGTGACAACGAGCCGATGGTTGGATCGCCGGGGTTGTAGCTTCGTTGCGGCGTGGTTGGACAGAACAGGATGCCCTGCCCTTGGTTGGTGGTCTGAACCACGGCGCTCATCCAGAAATTTGTGGTGTCGTAGTTTATCAGCCCCTCTTCGTCCATGATGTGGAGGGTGTGCAATGTTCCCAGTTGCCTGACATTATTGAGGCACTGCACGGCCCGGGCGCGATCTTTGGCCTTGGCCAAAACGGGCAGCAGCAGCGCCGCCAGAATCGCGATGATGGCGATGACCACGAGCAGTTCAATCAACGTGAAGGCTCGCCGGAGGTTCATGATTGGAGATTTAACCCCGAAGCCGCCCTGAACGCAAAGCGGAAATGAAACTGCCAGGAAGACTTACTGCATCCAATTGGTCATGGTCGTGTAGCCAAAGGTCATTTCACCCGCATTGAAGCCTTTATACCATTTGGAATGGCCGTCGGCGAACATGACGTTCTGGCCCTTGCTGTGGATCTGCCAGTATTCCGTAATATCCGGATCGGCAGCGCCACCGATGCAATTCTGCGTATAATCGTCCTTGTCCGCGTCCAGCGGATCGAACTGCAATCCTGCGCCGTTGTCCTTCGTGCCCGCCGTGTCGCCGCCCAGGACAAAGGCCGAGGGAAATAAAATGGCCGAGCCTTTGACGGAGGCGAAGCCACCGGTGGCCACAAATGCCGCATTGCAGCCGTTGAAATAGTTGAACGGCCCTTGGAGCGACACCGGCAGCTGCACGTTGCCGGGACATCTATATGCGTTGGTGTTGCCAACATAGGAAAAAATCTGCTCCATCCAGCTGGCTTTTTTGGTCGTGGGATCAATGGCGCCCCAATAAATTGTCGCGCCGGATTCGGGATAAAACTCATTGTTGTCACCGGCATACATTTTCATGCCGAGGCCAACTTGATGCAGATTGGAATTGCAACTGGTCGTCCACGCCTTCTGTTTGGCCGCCGACAACGCGGGCAAAAGCATCGCCGCAAGAATCGCGATGATGGCGATGACCACCAGCAATTCGATCAAAGTAAATCCGGGGCGGCTTGTGTTGTTGTGTCGCAAAAAACTTTCCTTGGTTGATGATTGAGCCTGAAGCTTGAGCAAGACTCTGACAAGCACGATTTTTACGGAGACGGCGGCGTGGTCATGGTGCCGGTGCTGTCCGCAGAAGTCCGTTCACGCATCCACAACCAGTCCTGATAATCCAGCGGGTCTGTGATGTCCGTTCCGGCCAGCTTTTCACCGCGGCTTAACCAGTGATGAGTTTCAGAATGTCCGTCGGCAAACGCAAATCCGCAGCCTCCATTGTGATAAGTTCCGGGCGCATCCAACCATTTTGGACTTTCCATCCCGAAGGCGAACGCCGCGTCGTTCAGCCCCTTTGCATCCTCATCCAACAGCACCCAGAGCATCGATGGTCCCGGAGCGTGAATGTTCGACATGTTGCCGTAGGTGAACCACGGTGAATTCCGGCGGTGGGTTCGCTGATTGTTCAACCAAGGACCGTTGACCGACATGCTTGGTGCTCCGCTGTGAACAAAACCTGAGCCGGAGAATTCGCTGGCTTCAAATCCAGGGTCAATCGTGCCGGCCGACTGGCTCATGGAAAATGTTCTTGCAGCAGGAACAATCTGGCCGAGCAACGCCGGGTTTGTTCCCTGATACGTGCCTTTTCGCAAATCGGAGGGACAACGGAACAACGCCGTGTTTCCTGCTAGATAAGTAATCAACAGCGAAAGCGACGGATCTTTGATCACGTCTGTATTGAATTCCTGCGGCTGGCCGATCCCCGCCTCGCCTGAGCACCAATTGTAACCCGGATCCGTATTGCCATCGTCGGGATTGGGCGGAAATAAATCATTGTTGTCACCCGTGTAGAGATGTATTGCCATCATCATTTGCTTGCCGTTGTTCAAACACGTCGCCCCTTGCGCCCTTAGCTTGGCCTTGGACAACACGGGCAGGAGCATTGCGGCCAAGATCGCAATGATGGCGATGACTACAAGCAGTTCAATCAAAGTGAATGCGGAAAAGCTTTTTTGCCTTGCAAAAATATTGCAGTCGTTGCGTTGCCCGCTCATTTCGGTCAAGGGCCATCACCGTTGTTATTCTTCGTCCACAGCGCGGCGGAATTGGTTCTGTCCAAATCGTAACCGATGTCACTGTTGCGAATCAAAGCAACATGACCGTCGAAATAGGCGGTGTTGACCCGCTTGCTGTGCCTCGGAACTGAACGGGTAAAATCACCCTGATAAGCACCGGTGTCACTCGGCACGCGAAAATAGGTGTCGGCGGTGGCCGGATCTTCCACCCAGTTGTCATAATCGTCGTCGGGATTGGAAATGTACCCCGCATCCGCGAACACGATGGACTGGCTTGGCCGGGTCACCTGATTTTCACCGGCGGAGCCGTATACCGGGTCCGGGTTTCCGGCGGTGGGGATGATGTGTCCGTATTCGGGATAATTCATGCCGATGCCAAGGGTATATTTGGAACTGCCAGATTGGCCATGGGAAAGCGTGGCAGGCACTGTGAGGGCGGGGCAGTTAAAAACATTTTGCGCCGCCAGCAAGTTGTCCAGCCGGAGCTTGTCCGGCCACCAAAGATATTCCGTGCCGGGATTTTGAGGGTTTTGGACGACAAAGGTTGCGGCATCATAACTCCATGCAGGCCAGCCGGCCACACCTTGTTGAATCCACAACGGGATCATCGTTCCGTTGTTGTCATTCACATACATTTTCGTCGCCGTCATGATTTGCGTCATGTTGTTGAGACAGGAGATGGATTTGGCCCTTGCCTTGGCCGATGCCAGCGCGGGCAACAGCAGCGCCGCAAGAATCGCGATGATGGCGATGACCACNNACCACCAGCAGTTCGATCAGGGTGAAGGCGGTGTCTTTATTCCGTTTCATAGGTTCATCGCCCGTCCGGGCTGTTGGGGTAGCACCAAAGTCGGTTTTTATTTGTATCCGCCACGTCGGCATACCAATCGTTTGTCTTGACGTAACTCGCCGAACCATCGAAGACCCCTTGAATGCCGCCTTGTAAATGCCGTCCGCTGACGCCCTCCAGCGGATAATTTGCACCGTCGTTGAAATAATACGGTTCAGTTTCATCCGTCTCCCAGAACGCACAAGCCGTCGGCTGCACCGTCGACATTTTGACCGGCGGATAAACCATCGCCATGTATCCTATAATTCCGCCATTTATTGCGTAGCTGGAAAGCCGTTGTGCCCTCTGCTCCGTCACTTGTTCTATTTCAGACCAATGCGACATCTGGAGATCATCACTTGGACAGACGTAAATCTTTGCCTGTTGCAAGACCGGCCACAACAATCCGGTTTGCATGTAAAACCGGTTCGTGCCGGTGGCGTTCAGATTCACGGCGTAAAGCCAGCCGGTGTTGGTGCCTTGAGGGCCATTGAAACCGCCATTGTCCCAATTGGGCGGCGGCAGCACATCGCCGTCTTCCGAAACATACACATTCACCGCCACCATGATCTGCTTGAGATTGTTAAGATCTGTCGCCTTGCTCGCCGAGTTCTTCGCCTTGCTCAAGGCGGGCAGAAGCATCGCGGCCAAAATGGCGATGATTGCAATAACCACCAGAAGTTCAATCAGGGTGAACGCGCGCTTTGAAGTCTTTGGAATGGCTTTCAAATCCGTCTAATTTTGTATGTGTCCATTCGGCCCGCCACCATCAGGGCTGTTGGGGTAGCACCACAGGCGGTTTTTATTTGCATACGCCACATCGTCAGCCCAGCTATCCAGTCGAACATAATTTACCGAGCCATCAAATGCCGCCTGAATGCCGCCTTGAGAATGTCGGGCACTGACGCCTTCGCCCGGCCAGTTGGCACCATCGTTGAAATAGCCCGGATCAGTCTCATCTGTTTCCCAAAACGCGCAATCCGTCGGAAGCATCACCGCCAATTTTACCGCGGGTGAAATTTCAAAACCATAACCGACAACCGCGCCATTCATGGCGTAGCTGGAAAGCTGTTGCGGGCGGACGCCGTATTGTGTGTTTGCCGGATTGTCAGCCGGACAAATATAAAGTTTCTGGTTGCCCAGAGCATTCCATAGCAATCCCTTTTGCAGGACGAATCTCGCCGGAACATCGCCTGCGGTCCCATCCACCGTGTAAAGCCAGCCTGGTGCCGAACCGGATGCACCACCATCCCAATTGGGCATCGGCAGCGTGTCGCCGTCATCAGAAGTGTAAATATGAACCGCGACCATTATCTGTTTGAGATTGTTGATATCGGTCGCCTTGGCGGCATCATTCTTCGCCTTGCTCAAGGCGGGCAGAAGCATAGCGGCCAAAATTGCAATGATCGCAATAACCACCAACAGTTCAATCAAGGTGAACGCGCGCTTTTTCACAAGCCTGGATTTGCATTGGCGGGGTCATCGCTGAAATCAGAATCCACCAACCCCGCATGACCGTCGGCAAAGGTCACGTTGGCCTTGCCGCCATGCCTAATGGTCAAAGGATCCGGCCCCGGAATCCACCGGCCGTCATTGATGACCTTTCCGCCGGGATTAGGATTGTCACTGCTTTTGAGCGTCGCTGGCTCTTCCGCAAGCATGATTTTGCCGGATGGATTGCGGATGGATGGCTGTTTGAAAACAAGCGTTTCAGTGCCGTTGAAAATGGATGACATGCCCGGATTGACAGGATTGCCACTGTCATCATTTGTGGTGTCGAAGCTGGTCATGCTGTAGCTGTAAAGATAAGGTTCAAATTGTCCGCCCTCGGCCTGGACTTGCGCGATGCGTGCGCTGTCGTCCGTGTCCATGGGGCAGCGGAACATTTTTGGGTTCGCGCCCGCCAGCGTGATGACAATCGGGCTTTTTTCAACCGAGTGGGCCGGGTCGTTGGTCCGCCAATAAATCCAGTCCAATGTGCTAAATGGGTGGTGTTCCGATGCCCAGCCCGGAAACGCGCCTCCGTTGTCGTCCACATACATCATCATCCCCGTGCCAAGTTGCTTCAGGCTGTTCAGGCAGTAAGATTGCGCGGCCTTCTTCTTGGCCGACGCCAGCACGGGCAACAGCAGCGCCGCAAGAATGGCGATGATGGCGATGACAACAAGCAATTCAATCAACGTGAAAGCGCGCCCTGTTTTCATGTTCAATAAGACACCGCCATCGTGAATTCGTTTCAAAGTTTTTTAATCTTTAGACAAACTCGACGGTGTCACTGCTAATGACGCGCCGAAATCCGGTATTTGTCCAGTTAAATTTGGATGGCTTTTCGCTGCCTTCATGAACCGCCTGCCATTGCCCATCTATAAGTGTCCGCCCAAGTCAAAAAGGGACAAGCTATCTTCAATTATTTCACTTTCATGCATTCATGTATAAATGTCCGCTGGAGTGAAAAAGAGAACAGAAAAATTCAATGTATTCCAAAAGCTGCGCCAACTCACCCGGTCAACTCGTAAACAATGAGGCTCTTTTCGTTTCTCCTACGACTTCTTTGTGAAGACGTTCAACGGCTCGATATGCACCAGCACATCGCTCACCTCGGGCATTGCCTCGCGGATTTTGTCCTTCACATCGTGCGCGATTTCGTGCGAGTGCCGCACGGTCATCAGCGGGTCAACCTGGATGTGCATTTCCACGAAGTAAAGATGTCCGGCCTTGCGCGCAAAACATTTTTCCACACGCTCCACGCCGGACGTGCCGGCCGCAGTCTGGCGGATTTTCTCAATGACTTCCCGGTCGGCTGCCTTGTCCATCAATTCGCTCAGCGCCGGCCGCAGCAAAATCCAGCCGTTGATGCCGATGATGAACGCGCAAAAAATCGCCGCCGCATCGTCAGCCCACGAATATTTTTCCCCGCCGATCAACGCGATACCAATGCCGATGAACGCACCCGCCGAGGTGATCGCATCGCTGCGATGATGCCACGCGTCCGTCTTCACGGCGGAATTGTCCGTCGCCTCGCCCTCGCCGACGACAAAATGGAACAGACCTTCCTTCACGACGATAACCACCACCAGCACCACCAGCGTGAACCATCGCAACGGTTCGTGATGATAGTGAAAAGTCTGAGGGTTTAATAATTCGTAAATGTCAATTATCCCTCTTCTCGCAATCCAAACAGCCGCCGCCGCTAGCATCACCGCGCCGAACGCCGCCGCAAGTGGTTCGGCCTTGCTGTGACCGTAAGGATGTTCTTCATCTGGTGGTGCCGCCGCGACGACCAGCCCGCGCCAGACGACCAGTGAATTGAAAATATCAGCGAAGGATTCCGTCGCGTCTGCAATAAGCGCGTGGGAATGGCCGAAGATTCCGGCGGCAAATTTTGCGCATCCGAGAACGATGTTCACCGCGATCCCCAAAAAGGTCGCGCGCAAACCGCGTTGAAGCCTGTCTTTCGGCACGCGCAAAAGCTAAACAGATTCGG
>PKZR01000055.1:7231-17754 GCA_003133815.1 Limisphaerales bacterium
TTCCGCCGTGCCGCGGATGCCGCCGACGAAATTAATTTTTTTACTCGTGCGCGGATCATCAATGCCGAATAGCGGCGCGAGAACCAGATTTTGCAGCAGCGACACATCAAGCTGCTCAATCGGATCCTTGCCGGCGGTCAGCTTCGGCTTGAACGTGAGCGTGTGCCAGCGGCGGTTCATGAAAATCCCCAGCTCATGCTTGCGCGTCGGTGTGGCGACGCCGAGACGGATGATGTTGAAAACTTCCTCCAGTTTTTTGAGCAATTCGGCGGGCGTCAGGCCGTTCAAATCTTTCAACACGCGGTTGTAGGGCAGAATCTGCATCTGATTGTGCGGAAAAATTACCGCGAGAAATTGGCCGCTCTGGCCCCTGCCCTTGCGCGATTGAAAAACCCGCGCCGCCGCCGCGCTGCGATGATGTCCGTCCGCGATGTAGAGAAACGGAATCTGCGCGAACTGCGATTCGATGAATTTGATTTCATCCGCATCGGAAATGTTCCACGACGAATGGCGGACGCCGTCCTTGGCCGTAAGATCAATCTCAGGTTTCCCTGAAATTTTCTTCGCGACAAATTCGTCGAGAGCGCCCACGGCTTTGTATGTCAAAAAGACCGGGCCCGTCTGCGAATTCAAAGTTTCAATGTGCCGCACGCGGTCATCTTCCTTGTCCGGCCGTGTGAACTCGTGCTTCTTAATGATGTTCGCAAGATATTCCTCGCAACTCGCCGCCGCGACCAGGCCGACTTGGGAATGGCCGCCCATGACTTGCCGATAAAGATAAAAACTCGGCTGCGAATCCTGCTTGAGAGCGCCTTGCGAAATCAGCTTCTGAAAATTCTCCGCGCCCTTCGCATAAACTTCCGGCGAATACAATTCCGTTCCGGGCGGCAGGTCAATTTCGGGCTTGCTGACGTGCAGAAAGCTCAAAGGATTTCCGGTGGCGATCTCGCGCGCCTCGTCCGACGACATCACGTCGTAAGGCAGCTCGCAGATTTGCGAAGCCAGTTCAGGTTTGGGACGCAGCGCGGCAAATGGTTTTAGTGTGGCCATAAATTTGCATGAAGATACGGGCAGAAAAGTTCCGAATCAACGCAAGACATTGATTTGACCTCGACAGGCCAAGAACTCGAAAGCTATATGCCTAGGGTCACTTGCTTAATTTCATTGCACCAGCTTCGGCAATAGCCGCTCCGCCAATTCACCAGCGCCATTTTCCAGCGCCGTCTTTGCAGCTATGTGTTCGGCAATATCCACCGCCAGGCTGGTCTGGCGATCCACGGAAATGATGTTTCCGCTCGCTACGTCTCGTGCCTTGATTTCAATCCGTGCACGACAGCTTTTCAGGTTGCCTTTGCTCATTCCGAATTCGCTAAACGCTTCGCCTGTGATTTCAACGTCCGCCCGGTTCGTCGAAAGATCGTCAACGACCGTGTATCCGCATTGCTGCAAAATCAGCGACAATTCCGTCTGCGCCGCCGGGTCAATCACAGGCTGGCCAAAATGCTGCTCGGTTATTTTGACAGAAACCGCCGGAAGCTTTTTGCCGGCGATTTCCTTTTTGATTTCCGCAACGCGGTCTTCGTGTGTGTCAACCCTGGCGACCAGTGTGTCACCTTTTTCCGCGATGTCCGCCGCGATTTTCTTTGCCAGTTGCTCGGACAAATCCGAGATGGACGCGTCCGACGCGCCCTTGACCATCTCGCCATAAACGCGGCTCGTCTCTGTGCCGATGGTTTTGGAGACGAGGATCAATTCATCGCCAGCCTGGAACACGCGCCCGGTGACGAGGACTTTTGCGCCAGTCAACTGCCCGATCTTGGCCGCGCTGTCCGGCGTGACAGTTCCCGACAGGGTCATTTCCTGTTCGCCCAAAACCTTGTCCAGTTCCGCGCGCTCGACGATGTTTAGATTCGGCTCCGCAGACAAATTGGCATTGACCAGCGCGGCGATTTTCCCGCCGAGATCGCGCACGGATTCGTCCTGCGACGTAAAATCAAAGACGGCGACGGTTAGTATCTGCGGTGAACTACTATTTGAGGAAACGTCTTGTGCGGTTGCACGGACAATCGCGCCCGCGACGAGCAACAATGGAAGAAGAATTGAATTTTTCATTTTCATAATTTTGATTTTTCGTATTTTGGTTGAAATTATTTTGCCAGTAGCGGAAGCAATCGTTCCGCCAGATCGTCCACGGCATTGAGTAGCGCCGCTTTGCCAGCGTTGCTTTTGCCGATGTCCATCGCCTCGCTTTGTTGCCGGTCAAGGGCCAGAATATCGCCGCTCTGCCGCTCCTGGACTTTTATGTCAACAACTGCGATGCACGAAATCAGGGCGCCTTGTCTAGCGCCCCAATCGCATTTCACCGAGCCGGTGATTTCCACATCCGGCTTCATCAAGGAATTTTCATCCACCACGGTGAAGCCGGCTTTCTGAAACAGCAATCCGAGTTCCGTGACGACATCTTGATTGGTTGATAATCGCCCACCGGCCAGATGGTCAGCTAGGCTGATCATCACGCTCGGACGATTCGTGCCTTGGACGGCTTTCAAAATCCGGTCAATCCGCGCCTCGTGCGGTTCGGTCACGATGATCAGGTTTGTGTACTGGTCAGAAATGGTCTTCGCAATTTTATCGCTCAATTTGTCCACCAACGCCGGCATATCGGCGGCGCTGCCCTCCACTTTCGCCGCGTAAAGCCGGCTCGTTTCAGTGCCGATGATGTTCGCAACAATCACCATGTGATCGCCCGCCTTGATGGCGCGGCCCGCGACCAGAACTTTAGCGCCGGTCAACTGTCCGACTTTCGCCGCCGCATCGGAATTGATCTCGCCGGAAAGTCCGAGCGCCTGCTCCCCCAATGCCTTGTCCAACTCCGCGCGTTCGACCATCACCAAGTTGGTTTCGGCGGACAAATCCGCCGTGACCAGCGCCGTGACGTCTTTCGGCAAAACCGCTCCGGCGTTTGAATTAAAATCAAAAACCGCAACGGTGATTGGCGGCGCGTCGGCGCGAGCCATGACGCCAGCCAGCAACAGAGCCAGAACAAATGGAATTTTTGTTTTCATATTTTAGCTTTGATTTGATTAAAATTATTTTGCCAACAGCGGGAAAATCCTTTCGGCGAGCTGGTCAACCGCACTGGTCTGGGCGGACTCAACGGCGACCTTCCGGCTGGAATCCGGCGTCGTATTTTCCACACGCTCAAAAGCAATGATTCTGCCGCTCTGCCGTTCCTGCACTTTTAATTCGAGAACACCCTTGGCCGAATACATTCCA
The DNA here is from genome assembly GCA_003133815.1 of Limisphaerales bacterium. Lineage (GTDB taxonomy): Bacteria > Verrucomicrobiota > Verrucomicrobiia > Limisphaerales > UBA11358 > UBA11358. The sequence continues at coordinate 10,508 of PKZR01000055.1, forward strand.
TTGCGGGAAGGCCCGGTGTCATAACTCGCGACCCCGGTGATCTGCACATCCGGCTTTTGTTCTGAATTTTCGTCCACCACCGGGAATCCTGTCTTCAGCAAAATTCTGCCGAATTCCTCCTCGGCGGCGGTGCTGCGGCCATTGGCGTTGATCCGCAAAAGTTTAATGTTGATGGAAACCGAGGGACGGTTCGTGCCGGTGATGTTTTTTATGATCTGCTCCAGNNACTTTGTCTGCAAACAAACGTCCTGTCTCCGTGCCGATGATGTTCGCCACGATGAACAAATGATCGCCACCGGTTTTGATGACTTGACCGGTCACCAACACTTTCGCGCCGGTGATCTGGCCGATTTTCGCAGCCGCATCCGAACTCACCATGCCCGAAAGACCGAACGCCTGTTCGTTCAAGGCCTTCATCAATTCCGCGCGTTCGAGCATGATAAGATCGGTCTGGGTCGTCAGATCGGCGGTGATGAGCGTCGTCACCTTGCTGCCATAACTGGCGGCGTCCGCATCGCCGGTAAAATTATAGACGGCCACGGTGACTGGCGGCCCGTCGGCGTGCGCCATCGCGACAGTCAGCAACAGGGCCAGAAAAAATGGGATTCGAGTATTCATAATTTTTGCCATTTCATTAAATTCATTGCGCCAGCAATTGCAGAATCCGTCCGGCCATGTCATCCACTGCAATGACTTGAGCCTTTCGATTCGCCGCTTTTCCGCCGGGGTCAATTGCAATGCCTTCCTGTCGGTCAAAGGCAATGATTCTGCCGGTCCGCCGCTCCTGGACTTTCAATTCAAGGACACCGCGACTTGAAAATAATTCACCATGGCGGCTGGCAGGGTCAAATTTGGCGACACCGGTGATTTCCACGTCCGGTTTTTGATCCGAATTTTCGTCCACCACCGGAAATCCCGCCTTCAGCAAAATGTGTCCAAATTCCTCTTCGCAGGTAAAACTATCTTCAGGATAGTCCGGCCGCAGATATTTGACCTTGATCGAAACCGAGGGACGGTTTGTGCCGGTAAGATTTTTGATGATTTGCTCCAGACGTTCCGCGCTGGATTCCTGCGTCACGGCAACAAGATTGGCCGCCTGGTCGCCGATGGTCTGCGCGATTTTTCGGCTCAAATCAGAAGCCAGTCGCGCCAAATCATCCGCCGAGCCTTCCATTTTGTCGGCAAAAAACCGTCCCGTTTCCGTGCCAACAATGTTGGCGACGATGATTAAATGATTGTCTCCGGTTCTGATAACTTGTCCCGCAACCAAAACTTTTGCGCCGGTGATCTGGCCGATTTGGGCCGCCGCATCCGGGTTGACCATGCCCGAAGTTCCGAAAGCCTGTTCCTGAAGCGCCTTGTTCAACTCCGCGCGTTCCAGCATGACGAGATTGGTCTCGTCGGTCAGGTTTGCGGTGACGAACGCCGTCACTTTGCCGCCATAATTATCCGCGCCCTTGTCGGCATCGGAGAAATCATAGACGGCCACGGTGATCGGCAGCAGCGTATCGGCGTTTGCGATGGAATTCGCCATTAGCCCCAGCGCTATGGCGGAAATGATTTTCAGGTTCATAACTTTCATATTTATTCGACAAATGACCGTCGCAAATCCTTTGAATTATTCAGTCTGTGGATGGGTCTGCCTTTGGTTGACGGCGGTGCAGACCAAGCGCCTGTTCAAAAACATTGCGATTGCGTGCATTTGTTTCGGGCTTTTTTAGCCCGGTTAAATTGGCAAATGTGAATTTCACCGACAACCAGTTTGGCTTCATATTAGAGTTGAAGCCAAACCAGATAAGATATTCCTGACCATCTTGAAGCGCATCGCCTGAAAGATATTGCAACTGCAGAAATGTTCCGCTCGACGGAAGCAATCCACGCAACTCCGGATAGTCTGTCCTCGGAAAATACAGGTTGCCCTTAAATCTGAAATAATCGAAGTTCGTCACGCCGTTGATTTGATCTAAAGCCTGTAAAACGGTGTCCCAGTTTTGCGGGATTATGCCCATTTCAGGGGATCCTTTTGGAATAATGAGCGCCACTACCAGATCCTCTTGATTTGTCCGCCGGGGGACGGCAACTCTGAAACCATAATAGTTCTTTCCGCCAAAGTTAACCGGGTTTTCCAATTTAAGTTGCCGGAATTTCGAATCGCCAGGACTGTTGGTGGACGTTAACAGCTTAAATTGAAGAAACGTTTTCTGTAGTTCCTTGTCGAAATGGCTATACATAATATAATACGGTTTGCCACCCTTGAGCACGTCGCTGAAACCAAACCCGGGCAAAAATAACCACGCCACCAACAGCGCCGGCAAAAATTTCATTTTCATAATTTCACTCTTGGTTTTGTTTTCCCTTGAATTGTTATGGTGGCGACAAGTCTGGCAACGTCGGTGATTGCGGATTCAAAGCCATTTGGCAAAAATAAACCAAATTCAGTTGCGACTGCGGATTTTCCCCCAAATCGGAAACCAATTCCGGCTGCACGATGACAACGGCGGTCTGGTTTTTCTGCACGCAATAAAACGACGGCAGAAGTTTGTCCGGCTTTTCCTGCGGCGGCTGAATCCAGACCACCGCCACATTCGTTTTTGCGAGCGACTGGATCTGCTCCGCCAGACCGTCCGGCACTTGGGCCCGTGATTGAAACGGGCCGATGACGGCGAGTTGCCCAGAAAAATCGTCCAGCCCGGTTTGAGCCAGGTCCGTGAATTTAATCCCCTGCGCCTTGAGCAACGGTCTGAGCCGTTTGCCCGGATCGAAAACGCCGAAATTGGTCTCGCTCAAAAAGGATTTCAAAGTTTGAAAGAGATTCGTCGGGTAAACCAAAACCGGCGTCATTCCGAGGACATTCGTGGCCGCCAGCCACTGGACCAGAAATTTTGTTTTTGCCTTCACGGCGGGAAAATCCAGCCCGGCGGATTCTAAAACCGTTTCGCCAGCCGGAACTTGGATTTGTTTCCACGGAATTTCCGAAAGCAAAACTGTCGTAGCTGAACTGGCTTGAAAAATACGCGTGCGGATTTCGTCGTTGAAATTTTTTCCACTGGAATTATGAAGCGTGACGGAAATGTTCCGCGCGTCGCCGGCGAACACGCACTGCGCCTCCTTGTTGGCGATCATCTCCAACTGTCCGTAAGCCGCGATTGGTGTCGCGCCGGCGAGCGCGAAAATAATCAAAAACGAGACCCGCCGTGTCAGGGCGACCCGGTTTAGAAAGCTTGCCATTATCTTATTTGCGAGGTTCATTGACTTGCAGTATTCAATTTAATACGACAATCGGCGGTGGCGAATCCTTTGAACTATGCACATAAAATTCACGCCATTCAGGGTTGTGCGCCTTTGGTTTTGGCGTCTTCGGCTGCAAATGTCACGAGCCACAGCCCCCGCTCGTCGCCAATGAGCGCCTGATCTGAGCCGACCAACTGAAAACATTCCGCTGGGATAAAGTTTTTGTCGTTCTGGCGGAGAGGTGGAAAATCTTGTTTTCGATTGGAGTCCATTGAGATGCGACTGAAGCTTATATCCCCAGCCCTGCCCGCGTTCCAAACCCAGCCGTCATGCACAAAGAAGATGCCGGAGCGCAAATCTCCCGGAGAATGATCCAGCAGCGGAGCGTAATGCAGCGCGGGATTCACTTTCATTCCGCGACTTTGCACCATGCTCTCCATGCCTTCTTCAATGCCGATGGCGTAACATTTGCCGTAGAGGAGCACAGGCTGGTCTGTCATAAAATCAAAAAGCGCCGCTCCCCCATTTGCCTCAATCGCAATTTGCGTGTCACTGACACGGCGAATCCCGCTTACGTCACTAATCTGCGCGTTGGGATGGCGTGGCAGAATGCACTTGAATTCGCTTGTGGCGGGACTGTAAGACCATATCCCGGCACGCGCTTTGGCACAAATCATCGGGAAGACATCTGTCCGGGTTTGTTGCGCCAGCCCCAAGTCGCTCCACCAATCTCCACCCCCGCCGCCTTGATCCGCCAGAAAAACAATCCGGTGTTTCGCTTCATCCGCCACGATGATGGAAATTCCCAACGGCGAACCGTTGTCGAATGGTGAGAGCTGTTCGCGCCGGCGCGCGGAGCAAAGGATTTCGCATTGCCGTTTTTTTAAATCGTAGCCGGCCAGATAGCCGGACTCGCCCAAGCCGATGTAAAGTTTTCCATCCAGACAATCCAAAGCTGTCACATCATCCGACGGCAATCCGTCGTTTTGATCAACCCGCTGCACTTTTCCACCCGACTTCGGAAAAATAAAAATGCCTTGGCTGGTGCCGAGATAATAATTATTTTTGTCAGCACAGGCGACGTTTGGGCCGACATTCGTAACCGCGACTCTTCTCAATTGGCTGACGGCCCCGTTTTTCAACGAAATCCGCACCAGTTGCAGGAATTGTCCGCCATCCGACTCATCCGTGCCAAAACCGGCGGCATAAACAAAATCACCCTGAACCACAGGACGAAATATCTGTGTGAGTCCACTTTTTGCACCAGCCAAATCAATCAATTGCCGGGCTTCGCGCCAGGCGGGCGGCAGCGGCGGCAGCGGCGGTTCGGTGATGCCGTCGAATTTATTCTGCGCGATAGCGCGTTGCTTTGACAAGTCCAGCAAGTATTGATTGGTGTTTCCACCAAAGAACCGCACGTTAGCCTGCTTGAGAAGTGCGGCGGCTCGGTCATAAAGTTCAACCGCCTGTCCGGCGGCTTCCTTGTTCGTCTGGGATAATAAATAGGACGCTGTCCGGTTAAGAATATCTGGTTGCAAATCATTTTGCTTTAGCATGAAGTCGCAGAATTTCACTGTTTCATCGCCCCCAAGAGGATCGAAAAGGTCATTTATTTCTGTCGCTTCGTAAAACAGACGCCGTGAATCGAAATTGGCGCATTGCGTTGGATCGGCCAGACAGTCTTGCAGATATAAACGATAAGTCTGGCTGACTGGCGGCAGCACTTCCTTTTTGGATGACGCCTCGTTCTGCGCCGTACTCAATTGATCCAGCATCCCAAATGCGCGCACGAGCGGGCATGGATGAGCCGCCATCAAACGCCACGCTTCCTCCCGGTCGGCCTTGTTCACATCGGTCGGGCCTGACGACCCATTATTATTTTTGTGCGACAACACCATTGCATGCAAGTTGAATTTGACCTCGTTAATCCGACGTGGATGTTTTTCAAGGTGAGCTTGCTCCAGCAAATTCAAATAGCCTTTTAAAGTGGCCAGCCAATCACTCGAAAACTCCTCCGGGTAGAGTGCCGAAATGTTCTCGGTGCTCCACATCCCCGAAAGCATATAAAAGCCGTAGTCGTGAAATAACTCCCGGTTATCCAAAACACTGTCGTCTGGATGGTTCAATATCGCCTGATACAGAGTCGGCAAAGCAATGTCCCTGCGGAACGAGCGGTATTTTTCATAGATTGAAGACACAAGTTGGCGAGACTCCTCCATCTCCGCAGGCGACAAATAATTGGCGTTCTTAAAAGTCTCCCCGTTAAAACTTCCCATATAACTTTGACATTCCGGCTCGAAAAACCAGCGGGTGAAATCGTAAGCCCCACGCCGGCTTTTTGGGGTAATCGTGCCATGGGATTTGCTTGCATACTCCAGAAACAAATCCATGCCCCGGTCCGCGATTTGCAACGACTTGAGCAAATTGGTCTGAGCTCCGGCGTAGCCAACCAAAGTGCCGGCCAGATTTTTTCGCAATCCGTTGTTTTCAGGATTGAGCGCAAGAGCCGCTTCCAAATCCTGAATCCCATGCTGTGAATCCCCATGAGAAAGAAAAAAACCCGCCGTCTGCCAGAACTGATCCGACTCGCTGACGCGATCCTCGCTTGAAGAGCCGGGCTTGAGCTGCATCGCCTCGCTGATATTCTGATACAACGTCGCTGCCAGTTCATCGGCATTTGCACTTTGGTTTGTGGCAGAAAAAATATTCAGCAATTTGCCGTTGTTGTCGGTCAGCCGCGCGCTGGCGCTCATGCCTTTTCCATCAGGGCCGCGACCACATTCCAATTCCATCATTACCAGCGACGCCAGCAATTGCTGCTGCCCTGCGTTGCCCGGCAATTCGCGTTCCTTGTTGATTTGATCGAGACGCTCCCGCTCCAACACTAAGCAACCCAGCGACGCCGTGAGCTGCCGCTCCAGCAACAACCCGACGGAATCGCACAAACCGTCGAGACTGCGCGACAAGTCGGCGTTGCGCACGCCCATCAAACAAATCGTTGGCAGACCTGTTTCAATTTGCTTGCGTTGCGCCGTGTGCACGCAGTTGGCTATTGATTCAGCCATTTTTCCAATTCCGTCTTCCGACAGAGTCGCATCCCAAAGTCTCACACCGGTTTTGGCGTCAAACACCACCAGACCTGCGACTGTCCGAGTGGTCGATCCATTTGTCTGGTTTGTTTGGGTCACCGAATCAATCACGGCAAATAAATCCACCGAAAGGAGTTTGCCCACGCTAACCACACTGTTGGGATTCACCGCGCCGGAAAGCGAAAGGTTTTGTTCCGACAGCACGCGCGCGATCATCGTGCGATCCAGAAGTTCAAATCCCTTTTCCTGGCCTAGCGTGGCCGTCGCCAAATCTAAAACATTTGCGACTTGAGCATCGCCACTGTCGCTGACCAGAGCGACGCGCGTTGCTCCATTAGATATTCCCACGACGAATGAAATGCCAAACACCAGAAAAAGCTTTTTCATTCGCAGCGCGTTCACATCGTCGCCTGACCGAGATTTTTCGCCTGGATTTTCAAGTCGTTCTTTGCATAGGCCGGATCGCGACTCGACCATGCGAAATCATTTCCCATCAAAATGATTCCGCCCTGTGCGTCCGAAAGCACCGTCATTTTTTGCCCGGCAATTTGGATTTCCTGCCCGCTGAAAGTCACGAGCGACGAGCGATGCTTGCCATCGTAAATGGAAACGTAAATTGGCGGCGAAGCCGGCACGTCGGCGTTGTCGGACAAAACCAGATTCAACCCGTGCTCGTCTTGCACGATGGCGCGGACCTGGTTCGGAAACATCGCCAGCGTTTCGCGAACCATTGTTGCGTCCGCCAGGACATCCGAGGACGCCTTCGCTTCCATCCGCCCGCGCCAATGGCCAGCGGCAAACGCCGCCACAATGCAAATCGCCGTCGCAAAACCCCAGGCCAGCTGGGGAAACCAGTTTTGTCTTGGCCGGAAATTTTCCGTCCTCGCCCGGTTCAGTCCACGCGTCACTTGCTGCGGAAATTCCTCC
>PKZR01000076.1 GCA_003133815.1 Limisphaerales bacterium
GAAGGGGGCCAATTACAAAAAGATTGGCCTCATTATCGGCAACACCGCAGCGGGCAACGGCAACGCCCCGACTGCAACATCCGTCATCGCCAACGTTCAGATATTTCTGGGCAACGGGATACAGCGCGACGTTTCCGGCGCAGACCTCGACCTCATCAACACGGCGATGTCCAACGGGCGCGACCAGAGCACGCAAGCGGTCGTGACTGGCGGCGCAAACGGAACGGGCCGCAGCGTGGTGCCGATTTTCTTTGATGAAACTTTCCGCGAAGAGCCGGGCATCTCTGCGGCGTTCGGATGGCCGACTGATTATCTCGGCGCGAATGACGTGTTTCAAATCAAGGTGACGCTCCAGGGCGGCATCACCCCGGCATTGTCGGCGTATGCGATTGTTGACGACAACGTGAATGGCAAGGCTCGTCCGATTGTCAAATGGTATAGCCAGTCCTCGAACACGAACGACACGACGCTGGAACTGTCCAACATCGTGCAGGGCGCGGCCCCGTCCGACCGCCTCTTGCAAATCTCGTTCATGGATACGAGCGACGGCAAACAGGTTACGACCGTCCGCGCAATCCTGAACGGCCAGCTTGTGCTGGACGATCTGGCCTCGACGGAAAACAACGCGCTGCTGAAGAATCTCGGCGCGCTTCCCGCCGCTGGCGCGTTCCACTGGATGTTCGACGGCTTTGACTCGCTCAACGCCGGGCCGCTCGTCAGTGAAATCGGCTCGTCATCGGTCAAGCTCACGTTCTCTGCGGCCAGCGCGGGAACCTTGCGTCGCGTGACACAGCGGCTCGGCATGCCTGCTTGATTCGCGCCTGAACTGAAATTCAACCAACGGCGCGAATTGCGGGTGCGGTTCGCGCCGTTTTTCATAAAAAAATATGAGTGATTTTTTAGACAACCTGGCTGCGCTCGGTTTGACCGGCGCGCAGGCATACAACGCGGTTGCCACACAGAGCAACTCAAACACGCTTGCCACGACGCAGGCGCAATTGGCGGCGGCGCAAGCGCAGGCCGCGAACACGACTTCGCTGATTTCATCCCTGACGAAGTATCTGCCTTACATCATCGGCGGCGGCGTGCTGCTGGTTTTGGGCGTTGTCTTCATGTCGCGCCGGGGAAAATGAAATGGACACGGCCCAGAAAGTCATCGGCTCGGCGGCGGTGAAACAGCAAAACTCTGTCACGATACCGATTTTGATTGGGGCAATTGTGGTCGTCGTCCTTTTTGGACTGCTGACAGTTTTGAAAACGAAAGGTAAATAAAATGTCATCCGCCGTAGCAGAATCATCCGGCCTTGGTAGCAACTCGCAAGGGGGCAACATCGCCCCAAGCGGCCTGTCAACCTGGCTGCCGTGGATTGTGATTGCAGTCCTCGTGCTTGGCGCGCTGGCGTATTTGGGGAAGAAAAATAAATGAGCGTCGGATATGACATCAGCGCGTCCTCGTCATCCTCGACAGATGCGACAAGCGGGAACATTGGCGCAATCAGTATCACCGGGGGCGGCACTGGCGGCGGTTCAACGTCGCTGATTGTGGTCGGCGTGCTGGCGTTTCTTGGTTTTTTTTTCTGGCTCTACTTCAAGGAAAAATGAAAATCCTTCCCGCAACTCCCGGCGACATCGCCCGCATCGAAAGTGCGGCGGCGATGGATGGCCACCCCGCGTTTGCGCCGACGCACTTCCTTGAAAGTCTGGACGGCAGGGTTCGCGGATATTTTTCTGTCGGCGGCGTCAATTGCGTCATGTTTTGGAGCCACACGAAAAACAAGCCGCTTGAATCAATCCGTTTCGTCAAAGAATCGCAACGGCTGGCGCGTGAGGCTGGCAAGCCCGTGTTTTATCCCTGCTCGCCGGATTCACCGTTCGTCCCGCTGTTACCGGAATTGGGTTTTGAAAAAGTTGGCAACGCCGATTTTTGGCTTTTGAAATGAGAAATATATTCCAACTTGAAAGTTTCGACGGTGAGTTTTCAAGCTCGCGCCGCCGCCTTTTTTGCGAGCCGAAATTCTTCTGCTTNNCCTACACCGAATCGGGCGGATTAACGGCACAGGACAATTCTGGCGTCATCAGCAGCAATGATCCGGCTGAACTCACCGGCTTGGTAAATAATTTCTTGACCGCTTATCAGAATTTGCAGGCCAACGCGACGGCGGCGGATTCTTCTGGCAATCAGGCCGTCATCAGCGCAATCACCGGCCTTGCAACGTCCGACTCGACAGCCGGGCTGTCCGGCGTCACAAACGTTTATCTTTACATGGGGCTTGGTTTCCTCGCGGTCATCGCAATTGTTTTTTATCCACGGAGCAAAAAATGAATCAAATTATTACCATCATCATTCCGGCTGCGGTCGGCGGCGTTCCGGGCGTGTTCAATTTTTACGCAAAGTTCAAGGTGTTTGGCTGCGTTGCAACGGACGGTGCATATTCGGCGGTTCCTCTAAATGGCAATGCCATTCCCATTGCCAACCCCGGCCAAGGCTTTGGCAGTCCAACAGGTCCTGAATATGGTGGGGTTACTTTTACAAACACCGGGATTGTTCAGGTCACAACGGAAATTTATGTCGGTTACGAAGTGTTGCCGCAGACGTATATCTCCAACGCCCTGACCGCCACGGCCACGATCTCGACCGCCCCGGTGACAAGCGGGCAGTTTTTGAAATCCGTCGTCGCCGCAGGCATGCCGGTTGCCTTTGGCGCTGGAAACTTTTTCACCGCAAAAATCGTCGCGCAGAAAACCGTTCGCGCGCCGGCCAAAGGCGGGACTGCAAACGCGGGAAATGTTTATATCGGCGCGGCGGCGGGCGCAAACTCCCAGCCGATTACGCTTCTGCCCGGCGATGAATTAACGATTGATGCGGCTGGCATTTATCCGAGAAAATTTTCAGACTGGTATGTTGACGCCGATAACAACGGCGACGGCATTGTGGTCATTTACGGATAAACCAAACCTATGAAAAAAATTCTTGCAACACTGATTCTTGTGACTGTCCAGGGTGCGCTATTCGCGCAAACCCGGGACATCGAAACAACACCCTTCACGCGCAATTTCCTTCACGCGCCGGATGCACAGACGGCGGCGTCAATTCTTGGCGGCGTCGGCACAAACGGGCTGAACGGTGTTCAAGTGACAAATGTCTTCAGCGGATTGATGCTTGCAAGCAACTACATCCCGGCGACAACGGGGACGGTTTACGGAACAAACATTTTGCCCGGTGCGGACGGTGTTAGCCGCGCACACATGACCGGCACAAACGATTTTCTTGGATTCGGCAATGCCGACTTTTGCAACATCTTTTTGCAGTCCGCACACTCTGAAGACGGCGAGATGCAAATCGCTTCGGGCGGTCGCATCGCGCTTTTGCCCGGTTATGACCAGCGCCACCTGTCCGCGCTCCAATTCGGAGACGCGCAATTCGCAGGCAGCCCGCAGGGGGATGCC
>PKZR01000364.1 GCA_003133815.1 Limisphaerales bacterium
AGATTACAAGGCCGCGCCTGAAACAATCCATGGTGATGAATTCCAATTGCAGCAGGCGTTCATGAACCTTTTGTTCAACGCGATAGAAGCGATGGGGACGAACGGCGAGCTTGCAATCGCCACGGAAACCACGGAAAGCGGACAGTTAAAAATTCAGATCCGTGACACTGGCGCAGGCATTGCGCCGGAAAATATCGGAAGGCTGTTTGAGCCTTTTTTCACGACCAAAAAAAATGGAACCGGCCTCGGTCTTGCGATTTCCCAGCGCATCGTGAACGAGCACGGCGGTAATATCAGCGCAATAAGCGAGGTCAACAAAGGCTCGACCTTCACCATTTTGCTGCCNNATGTTGTGGGTTTTCTAATCACGCTCGCCGTACTTAATTCATCAAGCAGACGGCCCATGTAAACCTTGTGTGAAAGATATTCATGAAATATCCGATAGCAGGTTTGCTGTAATTCGGTGACCCGCCCTCCTTCATGAATTTCCAGCAACCTCCTGACGCATCGTTTTTCATTTTCTTCAAACACAATGAAATCCTTCCACGGGATTAAATTGCTCAAAGGCAGCGCCATGTTGGTGTTGATCAACACGGGAATGCGTCCGATTGACAAGGCCTGGTAAAAGCGCATTGAAAAATTGCCGTTGCCGCGCGGCGCAAGCGCAAAAGGATTCTCCTGCATGTTGCTCCAAAAATCCGACACCACTCCGGGATCATGAGGTTTGCCTCCCCAAAAGGAGTCGCGTTTGATGAAATCACATTTTATCAACGCCGAGTTTTCAAAAGCCGACACCAGTTTTCTGCGCTGCCTTGAAACCTTGCCGCAAAAACCGATCCCCGGCAATTCGCCCGCCGATGCCGGGACAAAAGGCTCGTCCTTGCATTCCCAGAGATAAGGCATGACGCGTTCGTTGCTTGCCAGCCTGTCGGCCCTGGCGCTGTGCCGCAGCAAAATCAGGTTGCTGTAAAATGGATATTTGCGCGCGTAATCGCTGAGCGTGAAGACAATCACCTTTTTGCCGGAGGAAGAAAACTGCCGGGATATTTTCGCCAGCGTTCCGGGAACATCCATCTCATTCCTCACCAGGATTGGATAAACGATGAAATCCGCCTCGGCGATGCCGCTCAATTCATAATCCACGCTTTCGACCATTGTTGCGATGGGATGATCGTATCCTTCCGCAATAAATAATTTATATTTCCTGCCCTGTTCCGGCTTGGCGGGCTCCGAGGCGAATGAAGCATCCCGATTTTCAACCGAGTCCGGCTTCATAACAAATCATTCCCCGACGAGGTCATACGCCTGGACCGAGTCGTCGCCGACGTGGGAGTTTGGCGCGGCCTTGAGCGACAGGGTGAATGCGAACGTGTAATCCACCGGCTGGCCGCCGCCGTTGTCCACCACGCGGAATGTCAGCGCACCCGTCCAGCTTCGCAAGTCGCGGTAGACGGTGTAAACCTGTTGCGCGAGGCGCCCGGCCTCGGCGTCAACATCATGCTCGGCGCGAAAACCCCAGTTTTCGTTCATCTTGTAAAAAAAGACGCTCGTGAGGTAATTGTCACCGCTGTCCACAAATCCCGGGCGCGAATAATAATGCCCGAGCGACCAGCTCCATTTGTCGTTCGGCGAGAGAGTGAGCTGGTGCGACGACAGGTTGAAATAGCCGTCGTTGACGTCGTAGCGGGTCTGTGAAGTGAGCGTGATCCAGGTGCGCGGGCGGAACGAGACGTCGTTGTAAATGTCGCTGAACCTCTGCTGCGTCGAGTTCGGGACGATGCGCCAGTCCATCAGAACATTCCAGTTGACCAGGTCATCGAGCTGGCCGTTGCGTTTTGTCTGCAACGTGTTCCTCACGCCGAAGCGGATGACGTTCTGGCTGTCAACCGAATCTATGTCGTTGTAATCGGGATACATCACCGGCAGCAGCAGCGGGCTGGGCAGTTCGGAATCAAACTGCGGCAGTTGCGACGGCGGCGTGCTGGGATGCGGCACATAGACATAATTGATGTCCGGCTCGATGATGTGCCGCAGGCCGTTCACCTGGAAAAATGAATTCGTCGCGTCCGCCCAAAGATGCGACGCCTTGAACGACGTCTCGATGCCCGTGTTGAAAACGGTGCGGTTGGCGACGGCGTTTGTTCCGCCGGGCCCGCTTTCGGTGCCGTAATAAGTGAACCGCCCCCCGACGCGCGGCGCGACGTTGAGCCAGCCAAAAAACGTCCACGGCACCAGCAGTTGATGATACGTGTCCACCCGCGCCGCGGAATAATCCGTGTTCGTGTTGGCGGCCAGGCCGTTCGTGTCGGCCAAAAACTTGCGGTAATAGCCCGCCGAACTTTCGCTCTCGTAATAAACCGGCGTGTCAAAAATCTGCTGGCGCAGGCCGGTAAGCTTCACGTCCGGCAGGCGCTCCACCTGGTCGAAGAAATTGTTCAGCTCCGGCGTGGTCTCCGCGTCCAGGCTCCAGTTTTCAGAATACTTGTTCACCTCCACAAACGTGGGCGGCTGCGGGTCCTGCGAATATTCGCCGCCGAAAAAATCATGCAGCAGCAGCGGGTCGTTCTGGTAGTTGACCAGCGCCTTCACGTTCAAGTTCGTCACCGGCGTGGCCTGCCAGCTGAAATAAACGCGCTGGCGGTTCTGGGGAATCGAGCCGGGATTGATCACGCCGTTCGTGAACGTGTTCGGGTTGTTGTCGTGGACGTAATAATACTTGAACGTCCCGTCGCCCCACTGGCCCAGATGCAGGTTGAAGTCCGGCCCCACGCCCGGCCCGCGCTTGGTGCGGTAGTCGAAATGATACTTCCCGTCCAGCTGGTCGCTGTACCACCACGTGTAATCGGTCAGCAAAAACGCCCCGTACTCGCTGCGATAACCCGTGTAAAAATTCCAGTTGTCCGCGTGCGGCCCGAGATTGCGGTGGTAATAGGGAAAATAAAACACCGGCACATTCTGCACATAAACCACTGCGTTCCACGCCGTGATATATTTGTCCGGGACGATCACCACGCGGCTCGCGCGGATGCGCACCGCAGGATCGCTGATGTCATCCGTCGTCACATACGTCTGGTGCGCGGTGTAAACCCGGTTGCTCGTGTCGCCGCCCAGGCTGGCTCCGGCCGCGTAAATCGCACCGTCGCCCGTGCGGAACTGTTCCGTCCGCATCAGGTGCGTCTTGAAATTGTAATTGATGTGGTCGCCGATCCATATCTGCCCGCCCTGCTGCTCGATGCGCACATGACCGTCCGCGACCGTCTCGCCCGTGTCCTCGTTCACCGACACCGTGTCCGCCATCAGCAGCTCCCCCTTGTATTTTATATAAATGCCGTTGGTGCCAATCGCCGAGTGGTTGCCGGTGGTTTCCAAATCGCCGACCGGCGCACCGGGAATGATCTGGTTCAAACCACCCAGTTCCCACGGCTCCGGTTCCTCCGCCGAAGCAACCAATGGAAATATCGCCGCGAAAAAAATCAGCAGGGCGATGGCGGGAAATCTTCTCATTAAGCCCGGCCAATTAAACAGAACGCAACGGCACTGCCAAGCCGCATTTCGTGGGATTGCGCCCTTGACCCATCACCGCCCCATTTGAAACCGCAGATTTCGGGGATTTACCGCTTTGATTTGCCACATTCCAGCCATCCCTGCAAACTGCGGATGAAATTCCACGGCGCCGCAGAAGTCCTCCATCCCGTGAAAAACTTGCTCTTACACGGATAAGAGCAAGTCTTACACGGAAAATAGTTACTCTATCCCGGAAACAAGCTCCTCTATCACGGGTAAGAGTTGCTCTATCCCGGAAAAAAGTTGCTCTATAACGGGAAAAAGTCATTTTTATCCGGGATAGAGCAACTTTTTCCCGGATAAAAATGATTCTTACGGGCGTTTCCGAAGCCCCAGCACACCAAAAAGCACCAAAAACAGGTCGAAAACGGTCAAAATCGCGTTTTTTTGGGTTTGAACGGCCATTTGCCGTGGCCGGTGTCCAAAAAGCGACAATTTGGCGGAGTGCGCCCGTCCCCGGGCGCAGCAACGTTGCAGACCAAGCCGACGTCGGAAAGCCGGGAGCACCTTGCCAACCGTCCGATGCTGTGGGCGGGGACGGGCGCACTCCGGGGTTGGATTGATTTGGACTTGCCAAACAATTTTGGCGGGCGCAAAGTCGAAATTGTGAAA
>PKZR01000047.1 GCA_003133815.1 Limisphaerales bacterium
CGCCCAAACCAATCCGCGAGATCTTTATACCGAGTCTCGGCTTTTTCATAGGCCGAGTCGGGGATATCAATGGACTCGGCAATTTGTTCGATTATCAGGCTGTCAGTGGTTCTAATCATGGGTTGCTCCTATTTCCAGTGCGGGTACGAACGTGTTGTGTTTGTTGTTATAGTCGTAAATCAGCCAGCGACTGTCTGCTTTGGGCATGCGAACCCGGCCCAATTCAATGGCACAGGCGACTGGCATGGTGGGAAAAACGGCCAGCGCGCGGTCCTTGCCGTGCGCCTTCCCGATCTTGACGATGAGTTGGCGCACCGTTTCCCTGAATTGGGAAAGTTGTTCCTTGGTTTTAAGGAAATCGTTGTGCGGGCTGGCGATGGTCAACTCCCAGATGGATACTGAATTTCCCAAGACAGCATGGACCCGCGCTTGGTCAATGTGATCACTCAGGGATATCACAAGGGCTGGCGGGTGTTCAAAAGTTGTCGGCGGCTTGACCTGGTAAGTAATTGAGGTAGGTTCGCTGAACCACTTCCAAGTTTGCTCAGGTTCGCGATGCAACTGATAAACTTGGGCGGGAACCTTGTCGGTAAACAACGATCCCAGCTTGATCAACAGCGGCATGGGGGCAAAACCGAAGATGGAAAAATGGTGGGCATCATCCGGATTCAGTAAAGGCACGACGTTGCGAAGAAATGCGGCCTCCAAATTTTTAGCCTCCGTTTTCCAGTAATCGACGCTAGTGTCCCTGCCTTCCCAACTCATTGAAATTTGGAGCGCCTGCTCCGCCGATGGGTACCAATCTGGGAACAAAGCCTGGTGTGCCGCATCGGGTTGGAGTCTCGTTGCTTGCGGTCCGATGTTTGCGCGGTAAAGCACCACATGCGATTTCTTGGTGGGGCTGATACCAGTGACGATAAAAATACGTTTCTCGTGTTCTGCCTTCCACTCCTTCAAGAGTGCCGCTGAGTACCGTTCTCCTTTCTTATCCTGATCAATGGTGTGGTGGCAGTCGTGGCACGCTAAGATCAAATTTCCAAGCTTATTCAGCTCCTTGACCGAGAGCGTCCCCCAGCCGCGCGGACCGTCCGGAGAAAATGAAAAAATGTGAGCTTTTTCAGCCAGGTTGACTTTTTCCTGCGTCAGCGGTGACTTATAGAGCGGTATATTGCAACCGGCGAACTGGCAACGCCCCGCCGCCCTGGCCCAAAGTTCCCGTTCCACCTCGGGCTGGATATACCGCGTAACTTCACGGAATTCGGTTTTCTCGCCGGGCTTTGGTTTGCTCCCACCGCGCGGGCGGGTTGCTTTTGTTTTTTTCATCGGTTTTAAGGCAATTTTCTGATTATATTCCAGAGAGGAACTGGTTCTGGTTACTGGAATTTCCTCCCGCGTCCAGCACTGCTGCTTTTACGACACCGCTGATTTCCGACACCAGTTTGCTGGCGTTCTCATTGCCCGCCTGTGCCAATATTTTGCCGCGTGCGGATTGACACTTTTTTAATTTTTTTGCTGCATCTGAGAATTTGTGAGCCTACTCTTCAGCCAGCAGCATACATGACACCAATGGCGATTCCAAACGGCGGGCATCCGGGAAAGGCATCCGACACCACAACCCATTGTGTGCCCCGGGCCATTTCATTGTTGTTTTCACAATTTCTTTTAAAAAGTTCTAAAGAGCACTTGCATTGTATCCGTTAAAATGGAAAAGTGTCAATACATACTTGAACGCGATCTTCCATCACCGGCAACTGATGAACAGTTGGAGACGATACTTGAGGCTCTGGCGGACCCAGACAACAGTGTCAACTTTGGTCATTCTGCCGAGAAGTGGCTCGCCGATACGAATACCTCAGAACAAGAATTGTGCGGCGCAATCGACCGGCATATTCGGGCGGGGCGAAAAGTTTTTCGTAAGTTCGAGAAAGGCAGTAAAACAAAACTACTTCCTGATGACGTCCAAGCCAATGTCACTATTTTCAACGACGAAGATGATCTTTATGTATCAATTTGGATTCAGCCAGGGATCATAATCAACATTTACGCGCACGAACATCCAACAGGAAGGCACAGGTTACCACAATGAATGCACCCAAACCAACCAAGTCACTGGCCGGCACCGCCTGCCGCGAATGCGGCGAAGGTCATTTCGAATTCATCCAGATTGATCATATCGAGAAAATCTCGAACGACAACCCGGTTACCGTCCCAGGTGTGTGGGTGAATCGCTGCGATCACTGCGGCGAAACGGTTTTCCCCGCCATATCGGTGAAATACATTCAATCCTCGGTGGCCGACCAACCGGAGCCACTCACTGGGCAAGAGTTGGAACGGATCCGTGAGGAGCTCGGCGTAGACCGGCAGGATGAGATGAGTGAAATCCTTGGCTTGGGCACCAAGACGTATCACAAATGGGAAAGCGGTGCGCAGTTCCCGACCCTGTCCATTTCCTATTACATTCGCATGCTTGCCGAATTCCCTGAGGCATTTGAATGGTTGCGTGCCCGCAGCTGGCGGGGAAGAAACCGCCTCAAGACGGCAGAAAAGTCTCCACTCGTTATCGGAGCGGAGTTGATGTTTCCAGTATTGGCCGCTAATCCCGGTCGGCTCAACACCGTCATGACGTCCCGGATCAATTACGCTGGCGTCTTGTTTGCAAAGGTATGAAAACCTATTGGACTACGTTCTACTCCTATAAAGGTGGCGTGGGACGCTCCTTGGCCTTGGCCAATGTTGCCGCGCTCCTGGTTCAACGAGGGCATAGGGTTGTGCTGCTTGATTTTGACTTGGAAGCGCCCGGACTGGATACCTTCGAGGAATTCAAGGAAGCCACCGACAAAATTGGCATAGTTGAATATATAGCTGAGTTTCAGCGGAACCGCATTGCTCCGGTCATCAAGCCATTTGTTCATGAAGTTAAACTTCCCGCACATCTGCGAGGCAAGCTTTGGGTCATGCCATCTGGTAAAAAAGACAAAGCTTACAATCATCTTTTGTCCCGAACCCGGTGGGCAGAACTTTTCAATGATGGCCTTGGTGCGCCGTTTATCGAAAATTGGAAGTTATCCATCGAACAAGAATTTCAACCGGATTATGTCTTGATTGATTCACGGACTGGTTTAACCGAAGTGGGTGGCGTCTGCACCACGGCTTTCCCTGAACTGGTCGTGATGCTTTTTGGTTTAAACGAACAAAATGTTCAAGGAACTGCTACCGTCGCCCGTCATATCCGCGAAGCCGGTTTAGACCGGCCACCACAACTTCATTTTGTTGCTACTCCAATCCCCAACCTGCCGCCTGAAAAAAAGGGCCTCCTACGTTCTCGATTCGAGGCGGCTGAGAAAACGCTGGGAGTTGATCTCAAATACAGTTCGATTCGGTATTGGCCCACAGCCTCTTTAACGGAACGCCTGTTTGTCCTGGATGATGCTTTTAATACCACTGGCTTGGTGCAGGATCATCGAAGACTATGTGATAGAATGACGGAGTTCAACCGCAACGGT
>PKZR01000348.1:0-171 GCA_003133815.1 Limisphaerales bacterium
TGGACCCGCAGAACCGCGCGCCCTTGAAACCGTTCGCCGAAGTGGGCGAGATGGTGGCGCGCACGCAGAAAATTTTCAACCAGCTCGACGCCGAGCTCGCGGCGGGTTTCCAGCAGATGCAGGATTTGAAGCTGCTCGACCTCGACAACCGCAAAGGCAAGGCGCCGGGCG
>PKZR01000348.1:234-5966 GCA_003133815.1 Limisphaerales bacterium
CTTTTGGGCAACGAGTTTCTCGAAGAGTTTTATCCGGCCGCCGAGGCCAACCGCGCGCGCAAGACACACCTCGAAGGCATCATCGGTTTCTTTCCGTGGATGGCGACGGTGGATGCGTTTCAGCACTGGATTTACACGCACGCCGGCCACTCGCGCGCCGAGCGCAAGGCGGCTTATCTACAACTCATGGACCGCTTCGGCGGCGACGTGGATTATTCCAGCTTCGAGGAAGTTCGTGCGCACTCATGGCACCGGCAGCTTCATATTTTTCTGCACCCGTTTTATTACGTTGAATACGGCATCGCGCAGCTCGGCGCGCTGCAGGTGTGGGCCAATTCGCGGCGCGACAAGGTGAAGGCGCTGGCCGACTACAAAAAATCCCTGGCGCTCGGCGGCTCGCGTCCGCTGCCGGAATTATTTGCGGCGGCGGGCTGCAAATTTCAATTTGACGCCACCACCATCAAGCCGCTGATTCAATTGGCGAGCACCGAGCTGAAAAAATTGTAAATTTTGAAATTTTAATTCTTGGTTAAAGGACAGATCGTTCGCTGGAACTTAAAACTAAAAAATTAAAAAACTACGTTTCAATCCCGTAAGCTTTAATCTTGTTGTAAAGCGTCTGGCGTCCGATGCCGAGGCGTTTGGCGGTTTCGAGCTTGTTTCCTTTGGTTTCCTTGAGGATCTGCTTGATGGCGTTGCGCTCGACACCTTCAAGGAGCGTGAAGCTGGAATCGAATTCGCCAGTGGAGACGATGCTGGTATTGACGTTCGTGACGGAAAAATCGGAGGCCCTCACTTCGTCGCCTTCGCAAAGCAGGACGGCACGCTGGATTTCGTTCTGCAACTGCCGGATGTTGCCCGGCCAGTCATACGAGGTGAGGCGTTCCTTGGCGTCGATGGAAAAATTGCGGACTGGGCTGTTGGCCTGCGCGGCGAAACGCTTCAAAAATGAATCAGCCAGCGGCATGATGTCGTCGCGACGATCGCGCAGCGGAGGCAGGTGAATGGAAATCGCGCTGATGCGGTAAAATAAATCGTCGCGCAATTTCCCCTCCTTGATGGCAATTTCGGGATTGCGGTTGGTCGCGGCGATGATGCGGCATTTGGTTTTGTAGCTTGTCTTTCCGCCGACGGGGCGAACCTCCTGATCCTGTAGAATGCGGAGCAGCTTGCTTTGCGTTTCAACGGGCATCTCGGAAATTTCGTCAAGAAACAACGTGCCCTCCTCGGCCACGCGGAAAAGGCCGTCGCGGTCCGAGTTCGCGCCGGTGAACGCACCTTTTACGTAGCCGAACAATTCGCTTTCGATGAGCTCGCGGGGCAGAGCGGCGCAGTTGATCTTGATGAGTTTGTTTTTCGCGCGCGGACTCAGCGTGTGGATGAGGTCGGCGACGACCTCCTTGCCCGTGCCGCTTTCTCCGGTGATCAGGACCGTGACGTCACTGGGTGCGACGCGTTCTACGGTGCGGAGAACGCCGCGCATGGACTGGCTGTGAAAAATGGGAGAAATGCCGCCGCCGCTCGTCAGTGCCTCTCGCAACGACTTGGTTTCCGCCCGCAGGGTTTTGTGATCCAGCGCCCGCTCGACGGTTACCTGTAGATTTGCAAATTCAAATGGCTTGCTTAAAAAATGAAACGCGCCTTGTTTGGTGGCTTCGAGCGCGGCCTCCACGGTGGCGTTTCCCGTCAGCACGATGACTTCTGTTTCCGGCCAGTTTCTTTTGATCATCGGAAGCAGCTCCAGTCCGTTTGCATCGCCTAGGTGGAGGTCGAGCAGAACCACATCGGGTGCCTCGCCGGTGAATGAGCGTCTGAGAGATGTTCCGCTGGCAACTTCGGAAACTCGATAAGAGCCGGTCAGAACGGCGTTCAATACGCCGCGGATTTCAGCGTCGTCTTCGACAATAAGAATCTGCTTGTTCATAAATCGCGATTTCTGAAGCAGGCTTTAACAAAACTGGAAAAAATAGCGCGGTGTTCCGCGAATTTTTCCGCCAACCGTTCGGGATGGAACTGCACACCCAGCAAAAACGGCATTTTCATTGACTCGCCTCGCTTTAATTCCATTGCTTCCACAATCCCGTCACTGCTTCGGGCCGTCGCCTGCAACGGCCCGGCGGTCTTCAAAACTGCCTGATGATGAGAACTGTTCACTCCCAGCACCTGCTTGCCCGTAATCTTGGCGAGCAGCGAGTCTGCTGTCAACGCCACTTCATGCACCAGTTCTCCCGCCATATCCAGCCGCTGATGGTTCAACGAGCCGGGAACTTGCAGGCGGATGTCTGCGATCAACTGTCCGCCAAGCGCAATGTTAAGCAGTTGATGTCCGCGACAAATTGCCAGCAACGGCTTGTGCTGACGGAAAACTTCGTCAATCAAAACCAGTTCGAGCAGGTCGCGTTTGCCGCCGTCGGGAGATGGCTCGATGGTCTGCCGGATCGCAAGCGGCAGTTTCTTTGTGTAAAGACCAGGATTGATGTCGTCGCCGCCCGTCAGCAGAACGCCGTCCACGCGCCGGACGATTTCTGCGAGGATTTTCCGGTCGGGCGAAATCGGAGCGGTGATGGGAATGCCGCCGGCCTGAATCACGGCATTTTCATATTTGATGGAAAGACTGGCGGATAAATCGTGGAATTCGACTCCGCTTTTCTCGGTGCTCGGCGTGATGAGAATCAAAGGCAGTCTGGACATCGTGCGGAAATGTAAAACAACCTGCGAAAAATGTCAGCGGAAAACACGCGCGACAAAGTTGAGGTTTGAAAATAATCGCGGTTTTCTAATTTTTCAGCAATGCCCAGGCGCACCATAGGATTGGCGCTTCGCCGTGCGGATCGCCGACGGCGCGCGGTCGGTCCAGATAATATTGCGTGTCGTCTTTTTGATTCGTGCCAATGCAGACATCGCGGACGTTGCCGTCGGGATTGATTTTACCGCACAGGCCGATCCAGCCGCGTCTTGCCACGTCGCCATAGCTCGCGTCGAGCCAGCCATGTTGCACGCCGGTGATCAATGCGTAGGTGAACATGCCCGTGCAGCTCGTTTCGTCCCACGCCTGCGGATTGTCCACGAGCTGACGCCAGAGGCCGGATGGCGCTTGATAAGTTTTCAGCGCGCCCATCATTTTTTTGTAGCCGTCCATGAGCCGCGCGTATTTTGGATGGTCGGGCGGGAGTGAACTCAACACTTCCGCGAGCGCGACGGCGAACCAGCCGTTGCCGCGCCCCCAAAAATGGTGGCTCACGTCGGCGTGAAAGAACAACCCGTTGGGCTGCTGCAATTTGTCGAGGTAGGCGGCGAGTTCGGTGGCGGCGTGGTCGGCGTATTTTGGGTCGTGCGTCGCGCGATATGCCTGAATCTGCAAAATGCCGACCATGAAACAGTCGTCCACCCAGTAGCGCGATTCTCGGGCGGTGCCGTCGGGCAGGGGATTTTCCCATTGTTCGTCTGCCTTTTGCAATCCGAGCGCGAGATAATTGGTGTCGCTGTTTAGCAAATAGATTTCCAGTGGCAACGCACCGAAGACGTGGAAATCAACATGCCGGTTGGTCGCAATCATCGTGCCACCTTCCGGTTTGATGATGAAAGCGTAACGGTCAATCAGCTTTTGCTCAAGAGCCCTGTCGTCCGCGCCATCGGCAAATCGCAACGCGCCGAATCCCATGCAGACTTCGGGATAGACAATTTTCCCGTCGATTTTATAGACGGGCCTGTTCAGCAGATTGCGGGCGACTTTTTCGCCGACGGTTTTCGGATTCGTTGATGCGCAGCCAGTGATTAAAATTGCGCCAAGTGAAAACACGAAGGCGTGTAAAATGGATTTGTGCATGGGATTTTTCTACCCAGATTCCGTCCGTTTGTCCAATGAAGTTTACGCGTCAAATTTCCGCGTCGGGAAACCGTTCGCGAATCCGCTGGCGGACGCGCTCCTCGTGTTCCGGCTGCAGACGGCGGCGCGTGATGAGGCGCTGCACGGCATCCAGCAGTTCCAGCCAGTCTTCCAAAGGCGGTTCGGGCACCGGCTGCCACTGGTCAAATCGCTTCGAGCGTTGGGAAAATTTCCACTCGCGGCTCACGCGCTGGGCGTTGACCTGGATTTTCTCGCCGTCCTCGGTGACGCGCTTCCAACTGATTTCAGCTTTTGTGGCCATTAAAATTATTCAGGCAAATTCACGCTCGCCACAGCCATCGCAGCGATGCCTTCCTCGCGGCCTATGAACCCCATCAGCTCGTTTGTCGTCGCCTTGATGCCCACCTGGGCTTCGCGCAAACCAAGGGCGTCGGCGATGCACTTTTTCATCGCGGCAATGTGCGGATAAATCTTCGGGGCCTGGGCGATGACCGTGGCGTCCACGTTCACGATCTTGCCGCTGCGTTGGAGAACCTGTCGCGAGGCTTCCTCCAGAAAGGTTTTGCTCGGCACACCGCGCCAGCGCGGGTCGGTGTTCGGGAAAAAATGGCCGATGTCCGGTTCGCCGAGCGCGCCGAGGAGCGCATCGCAGATGGCGTGCATGAGCGCGTCGGCATCCGAATGTCCGTCGAGACCCTTCGTGTGCGGTATATCTACGCCGCCAAGGATGAGCTTACGCCCTGCGACCAATTGATGAACGTCATAGCCGATGCCAACGTGAACCATGCCGAACTATAAACATTTTTGCGAGCCGACCAAGATTATTTCAATGATGGCAGTGTGAAGAAGAATGTCGCGCCCTTGCCGAGTTCGCTTTTCACCCAGACTTCTCCGCCGTGTGCCTGCACGATGTGTTTCACGATTGAAAGGCCGAGTCCTGTGCCGCCCTGATCGCGTGAGCGCGCTTTGTCCACGCGGTAAAACCGCTCGAACACACGGTCGAGCGATTCGGGCGGAATTCCCGGACCATCGTCTTGCACGAAAATTTCCAACTTGCCGTCGTCCATTATTTTTCCACCGACGGTGACGTGGCCTTGCGCACGGCCGTATTTGATCGCGTTGTCCACGAGGTTGGCGAGGACTTGTTCTAGCCGGTTTGAGTCGGCACTCGCAGTGAGTTCGGGCAACTGGCTGACCAGATCGATGTTTTTATTATCTGCAGGCGGTTTCAGGTCGGTGAAAACTTTTTCTACGAGCGGGCGCAATTGCACCGGCTGCAGGTTCAGTTTGATCCGTTCGGATTCCAGGGCGGAAATTGTCAGCAAATCCTGGATGAGTAAATCTAGACGCTGCGTGTTGCGTTCGATGATTTTGAGAAAGCGCTCGGCGATGGCCGGATCGTTGCGCGCGCCGTCGAGCAATGTTTCAACGTAGCCCTTGATGAGCGAGAGCGGCGTGCGCAATTCGTGGCTGACATTGGCAACGAATTCCTGGCGCGTGCGTTCAAGCTGCTTGAGCCGCGTCAAATCATGGAAAACTAAAATCGTTCCTTCGCGCTCGCCGGCGGAATCGGTGATGACTGCGGCGTTGACCTGCAGCCAGCGTTCGCTCAAGTCCGGCAGCTTCAATTCGTAGTCGAGAACTTGCTTCTCAACTTCGGCGCGCTCGACAAGGTCGGCGAGTTCATGGACGCGAAGCGCCTCCATCACGGTCTTGCCGCGCAGCTCAATCTTTAGGCCGAACAGATTCTTGAAGGCGCGATTGGCGAGGTAGATTTTCCGGTTGCGGTCGAGCAGCAGCAGACCTTCAAGCATGGAATTGAAGAGAACCTGCTGCTGCGCCTTGGCGTCAATTGTCGTCTGTTGATGCCGCCGCTGGAAAGTTT
>PKZR01000290.1 GCA_003133815.1 Limisphaerales bacterium
AGCACCCAGCGGATGGCGTCGGAGACGTTGGATTTGCCGCAACCGTTTGGGCCGACAATAGCCGTGACGCCGGGTTGAAAATTGAGCGCGGTCTTGTCCGCAAAAGACTTGAAGCCGAAAACCGTTAAATTTTTGAGATACATGATTTTTAACTGCGATTATTGGCAAATATCCAACCACAATTGCCAGTTCAAGTAAAGCAAAAACCACAACATAAAGTGGTTTTTGCCGTCGCAGGCACAACTAATTGGTGAGGAACTATGATTTGGCGTTGTGCCGGCTACTGCTGTTCTAATCTCTCAAATCGGTATAGTTTATACGCTCGGAACCGGAATTCGTCAAATGAATTTCGTCGGATTTGCCGAAAAGTTTGAGCCGATTCACATCGGCTGCTACCATGTCGCGAATGGCCAAACCCAATTTCATCGAGCTGCCCGGCTGCGAGCCGATTTCCATCATCTATGAGGACCGCTCGGTGCTGGCGATTGACAAGCCGCGCGGCTGGATGCTCGTGCCGGATTCGTGGCGCAAGACGAACTGGAACTTGCAGACGGCGATTGATTCGTCCATCCGCGCGGANNATGGGCGAGATGTTCGAGTCGCGCCGGATGGAGAAAACCTATCTCGCCGTCGTCGAAGGCGTCCCGCGCGAGCAGAAATGGATTTGTGAACTGCCGCTTGGCCCGGACCCGAAAAATTTTGGCAAAATGCGCGTGGACAATTCGGAAGAAGGCAAGGAAGCCGAGACGCATTTCCGCGCGCTGATGAGCAGCGACCGGTTCACGTTGATCGAGGCGAGTCCGCTGACGGGGCGCACGCACCAGATCCGTCTGCACCTCGCGGAGTCGGGCAGCCCGATTGTTTGCGATGAGCTTTACGGGCGGGTGCAGAAGGGATTTCGCCTGGGCCTTCGTGCGGTGCGGCTGGCTTACAAAGACACGTTCACACGGCGTCCGATAAACATCCTCGCGCCGGTGGAAATGTTCCTGAAGGAATTCGGCTTCACACTTTCAAAGGAATTGCAGCAGGAAAAATGGGTGCGCCGACCGTTCGTGCCCAAGGAAAAAGGGCGGGACGGAAATCCGCCGATGCCCCTCAAGAAAGAATGACCGTTCAGTCCGCGTATTTCACGGAGCAGCCGTAAGGCTTCGTCGAAGAAACTTCAACCGGCTTTCCGGCGAGTAAATCGCCCACGGCTTCCTTGACGTAATTTCTCGCGGTGCGCGGGTCGTGCGAAGGGTCGGGCTTGTTATCAATCGCGCCGTCATAAACGAGCGTGCCGTCGGCAGCGATGACGAACATATGCGGCGTGGTTTCCATGCCGTAAAGATGGCCTATGGTTCCGGCATTGTCGTCAATCCAAGCTGTCGCCGTCATTTTCTGATCGGCAAATTCCTTGCGCGCCTGTTCAGCCGTGCGGTAGCTGAAATTTTTCTTGTTCACGGAATCCACGAGCAGCCAGACAATGCCCTTTGCCGCCAAATCCTTTTGCGTTTCCTGCATCGCGCCGGTTTTGTAATGGTTCGCGTCGTAAGGACAATCGGAATTGTAGGATTCGATGACGACAATCTTGCCCTTGTAATCTGAGAGTTTGAAGGTCTTGCCGTTGATGTCCGTGCCGGTGAAATCCGGCGCGGGCTTGCCGACCTCGACGGCGAATGCTGACATGGCCAGTGTTAATGCGGCGACTAATGTGAGTGTGGTTTTCATGTATTCGATAAGATGCAGGTTTTGACAGAAGGTTTCAATAAATGTTCAACGCCCCGCGCGGTCGATCGCGTCCAGAACGATTTTCCCGTAACTGGAAGGCAATTGCAATGGGGACGGTTGCGGCAGAACAATCGGTGCCGCGTCGGGATT
Organism: Limisphaerales bacterium; assembly: GCA_003133815.1. Taxonomy (GTDB): domain Bacteria; phylum Verrucomicrobiota; class Verrucomicrobiia; order Limisphaerales; family UBA11358; genus UBA11358. The sequence continues at coordinate 1,861 of PKZR01000290.1, forward strand.
TTTCGGATAAACCAAAACCAGCGGCACACCGGCGCCGCCGTATTTTGCTATTTCGGCGGTAATGAGCGGCGGAGTGCGCGTGTAATCGGCCAGCAAGGCTACTGCATTGATTTCCTTGAGCTTTGCGGCGACGGAATCGTTCTCGAGCGCGGGCTTGACGATGGCGTTGCATGTCACGCACCAACTGGCGGTGAAATCCACGAGCACGGGCTTCCCGGCTGCTCGCGCCTGAGCGACCGCTTCGGCCGACCACGGCTGCCAGTCAATTCCGCCTGAAGAAACCGCCAGACTCGTCGTGTCCGTTTCGTCAATCATCTGGCGCCAATGCAATTTATCTTCAAGCGCATAACCGTAGCTGCCAGCCAGCAAAATTAAAACGATTGCGAGCGCAACTCCTTTTCCCGTGCGACCGCGTTGGACAAACTCGCCAAAAATCCACGCGGAAAAAGCAAGTATAACGAGAAAAATTCCGAGCCAAAAAACGCCCCTGCCGTAATCGCTCGCGGCAACGTGGAGAAGCCACACGACCGTCGCCAGCATCGGAAAGCCCATGGCGATCTTGAATTTTTCCATCCACGCGCCGGGCTTCGGCAGAAATTTCAGCCACGCCGGATTCCAGCACAACAAAACATATGGCGACGCAAGGCCAAGTCCGACGGTCAGAAAAATCAAAATGATTGTTGCCGCGCTTTGCGAAAAGGCGAAGCCAAGCGCAGGCGCAAGAAACGGCGCGGTGCAGGGCGTCGCCAAAGTCGTGGCAAGAACGCCGTTGAAAAATGCGCCACTTGCGCCGTGCTTTGATGCGAGATTTCCGGCGGCATCCAAAGTTCGTCCGCCAAGCGTGACTTCAAAGACACCGAACAGGTTCAGCGCGACGAGCGTGACAAGCGTGGTCAGGCAGACAATGAAAATTGGGCTGCCGAACTGCATTCCCCAGCCGGCCTGATGTCCGGCGGCTTCGACTCCGATGACGATTGCGGCCATGACAAGAAATGAGAACAAAACTCCGACGGCGTAAATCCCGCCCAGCGCGCGGACGCGGCGCGGCAAACTTTTGGCTTCGCTGACGAAGCCGAGGATTTTCAACGCGATGACCGGCAACACGCACGGCATGATGTTGAGAATCAATCCGCCGATGAAGGCGTAGAGCAGCATCAAAGGTAGCGTAGGCGTCTCGCCTTTGCTGCTTTCTGAGGGAGTTTGCGCGGAAGTTTTTTTGTTTACTGGCGCTTGATCAGCGATAGGAACCTTGATTTGAACACCTCTCCAGTTGCCTCCGTAGTCCAAAACCAATACGCCGGAAACTTCCTTCGGCCAATCGCCGGAATATTTTTTGACGGCCTTGCGCAAATGAAGATCAAAAGAAGAAATGGAAATGTTTTCAGTCGCCGCCTGAATTTCAAACTGGTCGCTGGCGTCAGGAAAAAAATCGTTTCCTTTAGTTGGCGCTTTGCCATTGAAAGAACCTTGCGCTAATTCAATTTCGATGATCAAGGAACGAGTATCGCCATTCGCAGAATTTTCCCACCAAGCGCGTTTGGCATCTATGTAAGGATCATAATCAACTGCCGGAACTTTTTTTTGCCACAATTGAATCGCCGCCGCATCTGCAGAATTTTTTGTTTCGCCGACGACGTCGAATGTCGCGCCAACATCCTGATTTTCCGGAATGCAAACTTCCTTGCATTCAAGCCATGAGACGTTCGCTTTCACATCAGTCGGGCCGGCGGGAAGATTGCTGGCAAGCGTAAGCGGCACGATGAGCATCACTTCATCGTCGTAGCCGTAAGTCGTGACTTCGGTGGGCGGAAGTTTTTTGGGCAGAGGCCATTGGATTTCGCCGGCAGTCACGCCGGGCGGCAATTGCCATTTGATTTGGGTCGCCATGCCCGCCGCGCCGGGATTTTTCCAGTAAGTGTGCCAGCCAGGTTCCATCTTCAAATCCACGCCGGCGAGAATCGTGTCGCCGGGCTTCGCGATGTCAGCGGATAAAAACAATTTCACCTGCGTGTGGTGCGCGGCGGCCGGAACGTCAAACGATGACAACGCCGTCTGCGCCTGCACATTGAACGAATTCAACGACAAAAAGCAGGCGGCAAAAATGATTCCAATACTTCGCACACCTATTAGATGCCTGAAAACCCAATGTGTTGGAACTTTTTTCGGCAGGCTGGTTCTCCGATTGAAATTATGGCATAATGGAGCGGTCTGAAAAAATCATGGACGAATCCAATTCCACATGTAACTGGCTTTGCACGGGAGACGAAGTTTTTCCCGAAATGCTCGCGGAAATTGACGCTGCTAAAAAATCGGTCTGTCTGGAGATTTATGTTTTTCAAGACAGTCCGCTGGGAATTCGATTTCGAGAGGCGCTGATTCTCGCGTGCAAGCGCGGCGCGAAAGTTCGCGTGCTCATGGATGCAGTCGGCTCGTATTTTTTGCCTTCCCATTTTTGGGGTTCGCTGCGGAGCGCGGGTGGCGAAGTCCGTCAATTTAATCCGGTGACATTGAAACGCCTGATTATCCGCAACCATCGCAAGCTTCTCGTTTGTGACGAGCGCGTGGCATTCGTCGGCGGCTTCAACATCGCGTCGGAATACGAAGGCGACGGCGTAAAATGCGGCTGGTGCGACGTGGGCTTAAAAATCGAAGGCGCGCTGGTGGCGCAACTGGCGGCGTCATTCGATGAAATGTTCGGGCGCGCCGACTTCCGACACAAACATTTCATGCCCCTGCGCAAATCGAATGCAAAAAAAATCGTGGCGCAGCCGAAGGAACAACTTTTGTTCAGTGGACCGGGACGCGGGCGCAATCCATTCAAGCGTGCGTTGCACGGAGATTTGAAGCGCGCACAAAATGTCCAGATGATCATCGCCTATTTTCTGCCGACCTGGCGACTGCGGCGCGATTTGATGAGCGTGGCGCGGCGGGGTGGAAAGGTGCAGTTGATCCTGGCCGGCAAATCGGACGTTTTACTTTCCATGCTGGCCGCGCAAGGCTTATATCGCCGTTTTTTAAAGGGGAATATCGAAATTTACGAGTATCAGCCGCAGATTCTGCACGCAAAGCTGATTGTCGTGGACGATATCGTGTATCTCGGCTCCGCCAATCTCGACACGCGCAGCCTGCGCATCAATTACGAGCTGATGATCCGTTTTGAAAATAAAACCATTGCGAATGAGGCGCGCGCAATCTTTTCGAAAGATCTCAAGCATTGCCATCGCGTGACGGCGGAGGAATGGCGCAAGTCACGATCATTCTGGCGCAAATTGAAACAGCGATGGGCCTATTTTCTGTTGAACCACCTTGACCCCTATCTGGCGCGACGGCAATGGCGTGATTTGCCGAAATAATGACACTCCCATCATAAGAAATGGTGTCTCTTTACACTTCCGCTCGAACCTTTTTTCAAGGACAAAGCTCGTTGTGAGAGCATATTTTACCCTGTCCCCACCCCTGTCCCCACGGCGGGGACACCCCCTGATGTCAAAACGTCCTTTGTTCACCTACGTTTTGTCGTGATTTGACTGCTGTGCAGCATCCCCGACTTCGGTCGGTTTTATGGCTCGCGCGGTCAGTTAAATTTTAACGGACACCGCGCTCGCCAAAAACCTCCCTCGTCGCTCACGCGACAACAACGGGTTCACCCACGGACGGGTTTTTTAAGGACAAAATGTCCTTTAGACGGGTGCAACAACTTGGACTGCGGGAGCGAAAAAAGCTCCCTTGCCCGGAAACGGGTGACGGGTTTTGACGGGTGCAAAACGGGTTAAAATCCGCTGACGCGGGAGCGCCAAAGACATGAGAGTTGTCTGCGCCGTCCGGGGAATGTCCGCCTGCGCCCCCTTAATCCCCCTACGGCGGACACCCCTGCCGTGCTCGAAACGTCCCAAGACTTTGGCTGGAAGGGCGGGCGAGCAAAGGCGGGTTTTCTTCCAAGTTTTCAGAAACCCGCCAGCACTCGCAAAATCCGCCCTGTCGGATTCAAGCGACGAATTTCGGCTTTCAGCCGTGACGGGTTTCCCGCTGCCGCTGGCGCGGCATTCGTCGGAAAAACAAACCGAGAAAGACGTTCAGAAAGGCAAACCCATTCTCACTTCGTGGTAAAATATCCAACCAGAAGTGAGTTCCCCACAAAAAATAAACATCAACCAATTAAAAAAGGAAAATATGAATGTGAATTATGGAGATTCATCGAACATCTCCGTTGGAAGCAGCAGGCTCAAAGACCAGCCCGCAGGAGAACGACCGCGCGAACGGTTGGTTCAGCACGGAGCATCGGCATTGAGTGCAGCCGAACTCGTCGCCATTCTGGTGAGAACCGGATTGCGGGGCGTCAACGCCCTCGACATCGGAAAACAACTGATTCAACGATTCGGTTCGCTCGGAGCAATGGCACGGGCATCAGTGGACGAATTGCAGTGCATCCGTGGCATTGGACGGGACAAGGCGGTGACACTTGTTGCAGCGTTCACGCTGGCGAGCAAGATCGCCGAAGAGTTGCAGCGCGAGTCGCCCGTTTTGGATAATCCGCAGGCCATCGCTGACCTCTTGCGAGAGCAGAACCGCACGAAGAACGTCGAGACGTTCCAGATATTGATGGTGAACACGAGACGGCGATTGATACGCGTCGAGCAAGTGTCGCAAGGATTGCTCGATACAATTCTGGTGCATCCACGCGAGGTGTTCAATTCGGCCATTGCAGCACGCGCCGCCGCAATCGTTCTGGTGCACAATCATCCGAGCGGCGAGCGCCATCATCAATGGCGTCCCCGTCGCCATTGAAATTCAAATCAGTTTCCTCTCGATTGAGACAATTATGGAACGGACGATTCAATACGCGCAAAAAGGAATTTACGTTTTGTGGTTGCTTCTTTGGACACCAAAATTAAACGCACAGCGATATTCTCCAAAATTGTGGGAAAAATGGATTCACGCCGCATATTACGGTCGTGTGTATTACTGGATTGAGGGGCTTTAAGGAGGAAAAGAAACAGGCCGCCCAATCCAGCAAGTTCATGGCCGAGCAAAAGCGCGCGGAGATTGAAAAAATCAATCTACGCCTCCAAAAACTTCTGGACTCATTTTTGGACGAATTGATTGACCGCGAAACTTACGTCGCGGAGAAGTCCAAAGAAATGAGCCGGAAGAAATCTTTGGAGGAGGAAAGCGCAGCGCTTTTGAAAGGCCGAGCCGATTGGCTCGAACCGTTCCAAAATTGGATAAAAACCGCTAGAAACGCGGGTGAAAGCGACATTGCTGATTCTTTTTTACAAAAGAGGGTTCTCGCTCTCGAAGTGTTCGGCTCGAACCTTGTCCTCGACTGCAAAAAAGCCCGTGGTTCTTGCGTTAAACCGTGGTCACTACTCGTCGAAACGAGTCTTTCTGGTGGAGTGGTGCCGGTGGCGGGACTCGAACCCGCACGACGTTTTTGCCCTGCTCGTTTGCCAAATTCCACTGAAAAGCCAACATATATGATACTCTTGACACGGGCACACGTTATGCGCTACCGTTATGCAATATGGC